>NZ_JAUBTI010000063.1:0-8302 GCF_036702415.1 Microcoleus sp. D3_18a_C4
GTCCCGCCCGTCCTTTTTGGACGGGCGGGACGCCCATCCCACAAACTTGTGGAAGTTATTTAATTCTCATTCCTATATCAAATCCGGTGGCATCGGATTTGATATTACCTACAGTCAGGAGACGACGCCGTGCGGTTTCCCTACAATTAATCGGGCGATGGTTATATCTCTTATATTCGTATCAGCAACAGGCTTTCCGGCCTGTTCCACAAAGAGTAAACCGGGAGTTATTATAAATATCAGAATAACCAGCAATCAAAATAACCAGCGGGAGGCGAATCGTCATGCAAAATTTGAGCTTGGTCTAAATTAGGTATAGCTTCCGCCAATTCTCTACCTAATTTTACTTCCTGTGCTCTCTCTGTTAAGGGAAATGAAAATTGATAGCCATCTTGCAAATATTTTGCCCTAGCAACAATCTCGTCTTTCTCTAAAATAGCGCTGTTGCTACCAATCAAAACGCTGTTAATGTCCTTCCACGGACACACGCACACCTGAGAGAACACGCTTTGAAAAGTCTTGATTTTTTCCGCATAAAACTCATCTCTTTGCAGCAGATTTACCAGCACAACTCCTGCTGTTGACAAGTGTTTTTCGCAGATTTGATAAAATTCTTTGGTGGATAGGCGGTGGGGAAAGTAGCCGTTGCCAAAAGCTACGTCGATCATGATGATATCGTACTGAGTATCTGATTTTTGCTGCTCTAAATACTCTCTGCCGTCTTGAATTGTTACAGTTAGCCGATCGTCCAATTTAACCCCAAAACACTGTGTAGCTGCTTCGATCGCGATCGGATCGACATCCGCACATTCTATAACAGTTTCCGGCAAATAGTGGTGCAAAACTAACGGAATTCTGCCGCCGCCAAATCCAGCTATGTAGATTCTTTGAGGTTGGTTTTGCCACACTAAACCTAACATCATCGCCTGAGTATATTCAGACACTAGATGTAAAGGATTGTTGAAATCGAAAACAGATTGCAGTAAATCTGTTTGCTGATTTATTTTTTCTACTAAAGATAGCTTAATGTGCGATCGCTCTTTTGTGACTGCAACATAGTGAACACCCGACTCTTTGCAAAAAATAACTTTGTCTGGCTGTTGCTGCAGCCAAGCCAGCCGCTGTCCAATAGCGGATAAATTAATAGATTGCCAAGTTTTGTGTTCCTCAATCATCTGATTTTAAATTTTATTTAAATTCGATATTCTCTAGGAATATAGTCTCATCAACCCGGTTGGTACGCAAATAGCGGAGTAGCCGAAACTCTGCGAATAAACCGGGTTTATAGCGAAGGCTGGCCAAAGTCATGTTCTCCTTTTCCAGCAGGGCCAAGAACGAGAAGACCACAGAAATTCACCCGATTACAGCCGCTTGTACGCCACCAATTCCAAACCTGAAACCGAAAGCTCCACTTTTTCCCAATTTTGCTTGTCACCTTCCAACTTTTCAAAGGCTGCTGAGGTAAGCAAAATCTCTCCGCGTTCCGCCAAATCCTCTCCCAGCTTGGATGCCAGATTAAATTCCGATCCGTACATATCCTCTCCTTCCAGCATCAAAACATCGCCACAGCCAATACCAATGCAGAGGTAAATATCCATCTCCGGCGGCAGTGTCGTGTTGACAGCCGCCGTTTGTTTCAAAGAGTCGATCGCAGCTTCCACCGCTGATTTTACATCGGCAAAAACTGCAAAAATATTGTCGGCTTCCTCCTTAACTACAGTGCCGCCGTATTCTGAAATTATCGGTTTGACAATTCCGTGCATCCGGTGAATCATTGCCAAAAAATGAATAATTCCGTAGCGGACTGTCGTGCGCGAGAATCCCGACATATCCATTACTAAAATGGCGTAATTTTTGCGAAAAGATTCATTAATTTTTGCATCAATTTCCGCCATTCTTTCGGGATGCTCGTTTCTTTCTTGCAGCAACTTTTCCAAGTTAGCGCGGTTATTTGTTTTCATTTTTGTTTAATTAAATTCCCAATCGCGACACAGTTCTTGAGGGCGGCCAGCAGGATGCACCGCACAATTGATGCCATCCTTACCGTAATAATAATCGCAGACTTTGCAAGGTTTAGTTTGCTCTAATTTTTTCATCAAAATTGTTCGGATTGTCTGGACTCGGTTGCGATACTTGTTTGCATTCGAGTGACTCGGTTCAATTGCCAAAGCTTGCTCGAAAGCTGCTAAGCTGGAATCGTACAATTTAATAATTTGCGAACTGTATTTTGTCCAAGCATCGGCATGGCTTTGATACAGTTCGACTGTACTTAAATTTAAAATTCCGTATTCTGTCCAAGCGTCGGCTGAAGCTGGATCGAACTTAATATTGGCATTGAGCAAAACTTTTTTGATCGTTGCTAAAAGTTCCCTCGGCTGCCAAGGTTTGCTAACATAAGCCTCGGCGCGATCGCGCTGGAACCTCGCAAATAAAGCTAACTGCTGTCCCTTGCCTGTTAAAAATACCACCGGTATGTTCCGAGTTTCGGGATTAGCTTTAATTAAACGACAAACCCCGTAGCCGTCCAGACGGGGCATTATGACATCTAATAATACTAAATCAGGACAATTTTTCTCAATTTTATCCAGCGCTTCCACACCGTCAGATGCCTGAATTACATTCAAGCCGCTGCATCTCAACTGATGTGAAATGCACTCCCGCTGGCTGCGGGAATCTTCCACCACTAAAACTGTACTCATCACTCCCCACCTGGTTTCTGAGGTAAACTTGTTCGCTGCTTCGAGTAACCCTTGCTGAAATCAGTTTACCCGCCTTGGATGAATTTGTTATCACTGGCAAGCTAAATTTACTAAAATTGCAACAAATCTTAAACTGGGGAGCAAAGAGGGTACTTATCAGAAAATGCTGGTTGCTAATACGCGGATAATTGTTGAAGGTTTGGGCGACAAATATTGGGCTTTTAAGCCTTAATAACGGCAAATCGTACTGATATGGGACGAAAACCTTGTTGAATTGCAACAGATAATCGGCTACTGTGTACGTTGAAGTTCTTAAGGACGACAAATGAATCGATTGCTCCTCACTTTATTGGTAAGTCCGACGCTGTTTGGATCTGTGATGTCTTTTAGCGCGATCGCAAATCCCGCTCTAATTGGCGAAACACCAAGCCAATCGGCTGATTCGCCCCAATGCGTGCGATCGCCCCACACTCAGCGTCTGACTTGCGTGCGGCTTCCTGGCAAGTCTGCTGCTGTGGCTTCTAAGCCGAGAATTACTTGGCAGCGCCCGGGTGAAGAACGGGTGGCGATGCTGGATTTTTCGGAAGCAGAAAGCGATGAGGCGGTGGCGCTGTTTGGCTGCGACTGCCAGGCGTGTATCAACTCGCTGCGGCAGTTGCGCGGTTTGCCGCCTCTGGATCTGACTTGAGGCCGATCGATCTCATATCTTGCATCATTCTCAATAAACCTTTTATGAACAGGCTCTCCGGCCTGTTCCACAAGAAAACTTATCTTTTCTGGAACAGGCCGGAGAGCCTGTTGCTGACAATGGTGCGCGCTTTTGAGTGCCTTTAGCTTTCTCACTTTTAGAGAAATTATAGTCAATTTGTTCCATCATTTATAGAGATTTTTTATCTCTATAAATCGGGTCTCTACTTTTTAGCTAGAACTTGTTTAAGTTGAGCAGTTGCTTGCTCAATTTTTTCGATACTGCCGGGGTTGACCAATCCGTAGTAGTCAAAAACGTAAACTCGATTATTTTTAGTGGCTGTTAGTTGATTCCAAAATGAATCAGATTTAAATTGGTCTAAAATTCCTTCTCCGCGATCGACTACAATGATAACTTCGGGATTAGCCTCTAAAACCTTTTCCGCTGAAAGCGTCACGTAGCCTCGCACGGGGCTATCTCCTTGCAATTGGGCTGCGACATTTTTCACGTTAAACTTACCCAGCAAATCTCCAGCACAACTGCTTTGATTGGGTGATAAAATCGATCGAAGTTAAAATAGCACCTATCCAAGCCGCCAAAGGCAGCCAAGTTTGAAATATTCCCAAAGCCAGCATGGTAATCGCAACCAACCCCGCACCCGCCGAAATTCCTAATACAAAAGGATCGGCTAAACCGTTGCGGAGCAAACCTTGCAGAAAAGCCCCTGACATTCCTAAAGCCGCACCAACCGTCAGCGCCGCGGCAACTCTGGGCAAACGCAATTCCCAGAAAATAGTCTGATTGACAGCATCACCTAGGTGCAGAAATGCTTGCCACAATTGAGCGGCAGTCATGGGTACCGCACCAAAAGAAAGCGAAAGGGCAATAGTTAATAGCAAACCCAACCCCAAGAATACAACTGCCTGAAAAACTCGATATTTTAGCCAGATTCTTTGCAGAGTCACTACATTACACCACAATCTTGATTAACAGCACTAAATACCATATTTCCTCTGTTTATAACTCTCGAACTTGTTAACTACAATAAGAATAACCGATTCACCAGAAGACGGCTTCAGTGGGAGCAGATGAGCAGGCGATCGCACCCGCCGCCAAAATTAAATGTATAATATTAACGAAGTAAACCGCGACGAGTGAATCATGTCCGCAAACACCGCGCTACCCGCAGCCCTAGCTAAAATCGTTCAGCGCTTTCAGCGACATTCCGATCCCAAACAGCGCTACGAACAACTGCTGTGGTATGCCAAAAGACTCCCAGCATTTCCCGAAAGCGACAAACTGCCGGAAAACAAAGTTTCTGGCTGCGTGTCGCAAGTTTATGTTACTGCAAATTTGGCAGAGGGAAAAGTTTTGTATCAAGGCGATTCAGACGCTCAGTTAGTCAAAGGATTAGTTGGCTTGTTGGTGGAAGGTTTGAGCGGATTAACGCCTGCTGAAATTGTCACCATTACCCCAGATTTTATTCAAGACACGGGATTGAATGTGAGTCTGACACCTTCCCGCGCTAACGGATTTTACAACATCTTTCAAATGATGAAAAATAAGGCGCTTGCTTGTGAATTGAGCAAGCAAGCCGAAGAAAATTAAAAGAATAAACAGCCATGACTCAAACTACCAATTTAACAAAATCACATTCTGGCAACTATCCCGTCGCAGTCCAAGAATATCTCTGGAATTGGCAAGAAACGCAAATAAAAGTTATTTACGAAACCAGAGGACAGGGAAATCCTGTATTGCTGCTGCCGGCTTTCAGTACGGTTTCGACGCGAGAAGAAATGCGTCCTTTAGCAGAATTGTTAGCTTCTAACTTTCAAGTTGTGAGCTTAGATTGGCCGGGTTTTGGCGAATCGGATCGGCCGCGAACCGACTATCAACCGCAATTATACCATCAATTTCTCAAGGATTTTGTTGAGGCAAATTTTAATAGTCCTGTGGCTGTAGTTGCGGCAGGTCACGCGGCGGGTTATGCGATGCAGTTAGCGCAATCCAAGCCCAATGTATGGTCAAAGATTGTCTTAGCTGCACCGACTTGGCGCGGGCCTTTGCCGACGATGAGCAAACAGCAAAGTGGCTGGCACGGAATCGTGAGAGAATTAGTACGATCGCCCTTACTGGGACAATTCCTATACAAACTAAACACTGCGCCGTCATTCCTCAGCCTCATGTACCGCCGCCACGTCTATGTCGATGCAGCTAAAGTCACGCCAGATTTCATCCAAAGCAAATGGCAAGTGACGCAAAAACCCGGTGCTCGATACGGTTCCGCTGCCTTTGTGACTGGTGGTTTAGATACGGCAAAAGTGCGATCGGAATTTACAGATAAATTTCAACAGTTAGCAGTGCCGGTGATGGTTGTAATTGCTGAAAATGCGCCGCCAAAATCCAAGGCTGAAATGGAAGCATTAACGGAATTACCGGGTGTTGAATCGCGAGTTATTCCTGGTTCTTTGGGTATGCACGAAGAAAATGCAGAAGCTTTAGCAAATGCGATTCAATCTTTTATTTGAGAGGATTAAGAGGGGATGAACCGCAGAGGGCGCAGAGAACGCAGAGGGGAGAAGGGAAGAGGGGAGGAATGCAAGCTGTTTTTTTAACGTTAGTTTGGATGGTTTGCTATTGGTTTTGTCTGCCAGTTTATGCTGTCGGAGATCCGCCGATAATCAATTTGCCACAGAGTACGATCGAAGGTGCGATCGACTTTCACATTCATTCTTCTCCTGATGTGATTCCCCGCAGGTTGGATGATTTTGAGGTAGCGAAATTAGCTGCTAGGGCGAAGATGAAAGCTGTTGTATTGAAAAATCATTATGCCAGCACAGCAGGGCGGGCAGTTTTGGTTAATAAAATAGTAGCAGAAATCGAAGTTTTCGGAGGAATTGTTCTCAATCATTCGGTAGGTGGCATTAATCCCGAAGCTGTTGACGCAATGCACCGCATCGGCGGCAAATACGGTAAAGTAGTGTGGTTGCCAACGGTTGATGCTGAGCATCATTTGCAGGTTTTTCACAAGCCGAGAATGGGGATTAAAGTTGCGGAAAATGGCAAGGTTTTACCGGAAACAGCAGCGGTGTTGAAGATTGTAGCCAAAGAGAATTTGGTATTGGAAACCGGTCATATTTCATCAGAAGAAGTGATGGCGGTTGTCGGTGCAGCCAACCTGCTCAATATTAAGAACATCCTGATTACTCACGCAATGGCAGATGTACCCGGTTTGTCCCTAGAAAATATGCAAAAAGCGGCCCAGATGGGAGCTTTTCTAGAACTAGCATTTGTGAACGATTTGATGGGAGAAAATGCCGCTGATGACGGACACAAAAACTGGCATCAAGTTCCTATTAGTAAAATGGCAGCAGCGATTAAACTAATAGGAGCAGAGCATTTTGTAATGAGCACGGATTTAGGAAGAAAACCCGATCCTTTGCCTGCGGAAGGTTACAAATTATTTGTGAAAAAATTGATAGATGAAGGCATTTCCCCGCAGGAAATTGATTTAATGATGAAGGAAAATCCAGCTCGATTGTTAGGCATTTAGAATTGGTAATTGGTAATTGGGTATTGGGAATCGGGGATTGGGAATCGCTAATTGCGAATTCTCTTCCCTCTTCCTTCTTCCCTCTCCCCTCTTCCTTCTTCCCTCTCCCCTCTTCCTTCTTCCTGACATCCGTTACATCCGTTACAGAATCCGTTGCCGAACTTCCCTCTTCCTTCTGCCTTCTTCCTGACATCCGTTACATCCGTTACATCCGTTAAAGAATCCGTTGCCGAACTTCCTTCTTCTATTCTTGATTGTCTTTGCCGCGCAGGTATCCGTTATCTGCTATGCGCCAAGCACCCCCAGCATTGCCCGTTAAATCGCTATCTTCCACGGTAGCAATGCCATCTCTGTAAACGGCGATCGCCTCACCTTCATTACCATTAATCCGACACCGGCGCACGATCAATTTTCCTCCCAATCCGACACCTATTCCCAAACTGCCGTTGTCAAAAATACTGCAATCTTCCACCGTTGCTTTCCCATTATCCGATATAAAAATTCCGTTCCATACCCCATCATGAATTTGACTGCGGCGGAGGATAGAATTTGCATCAGGGCCGAAAATTCCCACCACAGAATAGTCCGCAGAAGTGATATCGCTGTCTTCTACGATTAACTCGCCTTTGCGAATATCTACAGCGTAATATTTTCCAGTAGCACTCAGGGTTAAACCCCGCACTAAAGCAGTATCAGTTGCCATTTTAATGCAGTTTGAGTTGATACTTTCAACCACAATGCGATCGACCTCTCCGCGGCCGATAATTTCTACCGATTTGTCGAGAATTAGACTTTCGCGGTAAACGCCTGGATGCACCTCAATGTGAGTGCCCGGTGCTGCATTTTTCAGCGCTTCGCTAATAGTAGTATAATCGCCTTGACCCTGCTGAGAAACAACAAATCCTTGACTCTTCCCAACTTTGGTATGTGAAGTAGATGCTTTAATTTGCCCTGACTTCGACTCAAACTGCTCAGATTGTCGATCGCCCGCTTCGGAAAGTTGCGATGTTAGCTGCAAGCGTTCTTGATAAACTGTCTCTAGCTGATGTTCTAACTCGCATACTTGAGATAGAAGTTGAGCTTGATTCTGGTTTGCTGTCTCGATTTGACTTTGAGTTTCCGAGAGTTGAGAATAAAGGTGCGATCGTTCTCTGTTAGCAGTTTCTAGCCCAGATGCCAATTCAGAGCGACTTTGACGCACACTTTCTAACTGACTTTCTAAGTCTGATACTTGAGATTGAAGTTGAGTTTGATTTTGATTAGCTGTTTCGATTTGACTTTGCAATTGGGAGATTTGAGAAGTGAGTCCAGATGCCAATTCAGAGCGAATTTGACGCACACTTTCTAACTGATGTTCTAACT
>NZ_JAUBTI010000063.1:8402-41410 GCF_036702415.1 Microcoleus sp. D3_18a_C4
CGGATACTTGAGATTGAAGTTGAGTTTGATTCTGGTGGGCTGTCTCGGCTTGACTTTGAATTTCCGAGAGTTGAGAAGTTAGCTGAGATTCCAATTCAGAGCGACTTTGACGCACATCTCCTAACTGATGTTCTAACTCGGATACTTGAGATTGAAGTTGAGTTTGATTCTGGTGGGCTGTCTCGGCTTGACTTTGAATTTCCGAGAGTTGAGAATAAAGTTGCGATCGTTCGGTGTTAGCTGTTTCTAGCTCAACTTCTAATTCAGAGCGAGTTTGACGCAGGCTATTTAGCTGATTTTCTAAGTCCGATACTTGAGATAGAAGTTGAGTTTGATTCTGATTAGCCGTCTCGATTTGACTTTGGGATTCCGAGATTTTAAAAGTGAGCTGAGATTCCAATTCAGAGCGACTTTGACGCACACTCTCTAACTGTTGCTCTAACTCGGATATTTGAGATTGAAGTTGATTTTGATTCTGGTTGGCTGTCTCGGTTTGACTTTGCAATTCGGAGATTTGAGAAGTGAGTTTAGATTCCAATTCAGAGCGATTTTGACGCACAGTTTCTAACTGGTGTTCTAACTCCGAAATTTGAGATTGAAGTTGAGTTTGATTCTGGTGGGCTGTCTCGGCTTGACTTTGAATTTCCGAGAGTTGAGAATAAAGTTGCGATCGTTCTGTGTTAGCAGTTTCTAGCTCAACTTCTAATTCAGAGCGAGTTTGACGCACACTTTCTAACTGGTGTTCTAACTCCGAGATTTGAGATTGAAGTTGAGTTGGGATCTGATTTGCTGTCTCGATTTGACTTTGCAATTGGGACAGTTGAGAATAAAGATGCGATCGTTCTGTGTTAGCAGTTTCTAATTCAGCTTGCAGTTCTGATAACTGAGACTGGAGTTGCGAGCTATCTCCTTCCTTGCGATGTATCTGAGACTCCAATTCTGACAACTCAGACAGCAGCCTTTCTCGCTCTACAACAACCATTTCGGATTGAAGTTGTACTTCATGAAGTTGAAAGTTTAACTGCATTTTCTCCAGATTAGCTGCTTCTAACTGTCTTTGCAGTTCTAATAATTCAAAGGGAGGTTGCTTTGCTTGTTGGCGAGCGGTTTGCAATTGAGAGTTGAGTATTTCACGTTCTTGCTCTGCACTCTCCAATTGAGCTTGTATATCTGACAATTCCGAAGTAAATTGCGATCGCTCTGCTTCGACTAATTGCAGTTGAGCTTGCAAACCCGACAGTTGAGACTGAAGTTGCTGCCGCTCTTCAATGGAGCGATCGAACTTTATTTGAATTTCCGACAACTGGTACTGTACCTGCAATCTGCTTTGAGTAGCCGTTTCCAACTGACTCTCAAATTCCGACAGCAAAGCGTGAAATTGAGAACGTTCTGCATCAACCGCCTCTAACTGTGCTTGCATTTCGAGCAATTGAGCGTTAAGCTGCGATCGCTCCTGATCCGCAACTTCTAACTGATATTTAAGTTCGGCCACTTCTCCTAACTGCGACTCAGCTTGTTGAGCATTTTCTAGCTGAAACTGCAAATCAGCAATCAGAGAATCAATCTGCGATCGATCCTGGGCAATTCCTGCCAAAAATGCTTCCATTTCCGACACTTGATTTTTTAACAAGTCTTGCTCGCCCGTCACAGTTGCCAACCGACTTTGCAACTGAGATAATTCAGAATTTAGCTGATTTTCATTCTGCACCTTTTGCCGCAATTCCGAAGTTCTGGCATCCAACTGACCAGCCAAATTCGATATAGCCTCCTGCGAACCCTGCATCCGCACCAAATTGCGTGAATTTCGCTTATTCAAAATTAGCCAGCAGACTAATGCCCCGCCTCCAAATCCTATTAATAAAAGTAATGCTTGCATTTGTTTTATCTAATTAATATCAATTGAGCTATTTTGAGGCAGACCCAAAAATGGACATCTACCAATCGCTATCTTATATCGTTTCCGGTTGCATCGGAATAATAAAATCGAGTCAACAGTTAACACTCAACCATTCAGTTTTACGACTGCGAGTCAACTGTCAACTGTCAACTGTTAACTGTCAACTGTCATGAGGAGTGCAACCGGAATTGATCTTACTCAAAACTATCACAACTTGCCAGCCTGTGTTCACTTGGATCGAGAATTTATATTTCTTTACAAATCCCTTTTGGTTACAGGTAAGGTGCAGCGCACCCTGCAAGTCCGATTAATGAAGCAAATCCACAATATGAGGAATAATTTCGATATGCTGAGTCAACAGTTTATATTACTGCAAATTTGGCAGACGGAAAAGTTTTGTCTCAAGGCAATTCAGCCGCTCAGTTAGTCAAAGGATTAAGCTGTCACGCATTTAAATTGCATATTCAGGGCGGGCTCTTAGGCCCAACCCCTACTCCCCACAAGAATTAGATTGTTTTTTGACATTCTATTTAAATGCACAACAGCTTAGTTGGCTTCCTGGTGGAAGGTTGGAGCGGATTAACGCCTGCTGAAATTGCCACCATTACCCCCGATTTTATTCAAGACACGGGATTGAATATGAGTTTGAGACCTGCCCGCGCTAAGGGATTTTAGAAGAGTTTTCAAATGATGAAAAAACAAGCGCTAGAATCCCAGGTAAGTGAGCAATAAGAACTGAATTAAGCATGAAAAATCCTCAGTAAAATCAACAGCCAATGATTTTTATAGAAGAGCAGCTTTTTTATTTTCTCTCACCCAAAACAAAGTTGCAAACATTGTCGAAACCATTAATAAAACCCCAAGCACCAAAAAAGTAGTATGTGTAGCAAAAAGTAATGCTTGTACAGGCGCATTGCTAATATCCATATTCGGTGCAAAATTAGCGCTAAAACTTGTTGTAAAGAAGAACAAAGCACCTACTATTGGTACTCCCAGCATCTGCCCTAATATCCGCGAAAATGACAACAATCCCGAAGCAATACCTAATCGCTCTTTTGGTGCGGCTCCCATAATAGAGCTATTGTTAGGAGAGTTGAACATCGCCACTCCTACCCCATAGGGAATAATTCCCCAAATATACTTGATGACTGTTAATTCAGTATCAAATCGGCTGATTAAAAAACATCCAATTGCCATAAATACTAGACCCATCAAAGTAATTACCTGCGTGCCAAAACGGTCGGAAAGAATACCCGCAATAGGCGCAGTCGTCACAATCAGAACTGACGGTACTACCATTAAAAAACCAGATTTTTGAGTTGAATAGTGTTCAAGGAAGGTGAAGAAAAAAGGAAGGATGAAGATGACACCGGCGATCGCGAAGTTTGCAATAAAACGTAGCGTTAAGCCCAGGCTAAACTCTACGGATCGAAATATTTTAAAGTCGATCATTGGTGCTGCTATTCGGGATTCAAACCATAAAAAGCTAATCAAGCTGACGAGAGAAAAACCCAGCAGATTTATGGCAATATAAGAATTACCCTTCTGTAATAGGGTAATGCCAAGAATAAAAGAAGTTAAGACTACGGTCAATATCAGCGTACCGATGATATCAAAGTTTTCTGGGTTTCCACTAATCGCAGAATTAGGTACAAAACAAGCCACAATCAAAATGGCAACAATCCCAATCGGAACATTCACCCAGAAAATTAAAGGCCAGCCTCCCACACTCATCAGCAGTCCTCCTACCATAGGCCCCAAGGTAATCCCCATTCCGTAAATTCCCGCTCTAATACCTAGTCCCAGTCCCCGCTCTGCCGCTGGAAATGCCTCCACAATCATCGCAGTTCCCAAGCCTGATAAAAACGCAGCACCTACTCCTTGCAATCCTCGAAATGCTATTAAAAACCCGACATTTGGCGCCATTCCACACAATAGTGAACTGATCGTAAAGATTGTTAAGCCAATAATGTACAATCGCTTCTTGTTCCAGATATCACCTAATTTTGATACCAATATTACAAATATGGCGATGGCCAGCAAGTAACTTAAAACTATCCATTGACTCGTGGCAAAACTGGTATGGAGAGATTCAACCATAACTGGCAAAGCCAAGTTAACTATATACACATCCAAAGCAAAAATGAATACACCAATACCAATACCAACTGTAGTCCACCATTTTTCAGATGATTTATTCTCTTCTTGCCTTAATTCGTTAGAGTTTTCTGCTGGGGTTATTGACATTATTACTATCTAGGGAGAGGTGGGTAAGCTGTGTTGCATCTATATTGCCTATGGTATTAGAGAGGGAGAGGGTCCGATGGGGAGCGGGGGAGAGGATTTGAGGATTTTTGATCGGGACTCGAAATATACAATTTAAATGCACAACAGCTTATTATTCTTAAATAATCCAAACTATAGCATTTTCTACTGGGTAGGTGCTACTGGAAATTAGCAATTATCAATAATTTCTATAAAGTCTTTATCGATATCGATTGGGGTTCCTCTTTTAGCAATTTCTTTAACTTTTTTAAGAATCTTAGCTACTAAATGTTTGTTTTCAGCTAGTTCCTCTCTGCCAATCTGCTTTAGAGCTAATTCTACAGCAGTCAATCCCGATTGCATCCCTAATGCAATACTACTTTTAATTCCCAAAGTTTCTGGACTTAAACTTTGATATAGGCGATCATCTTTGGCCATTGCCGTAACGTGAACACCTGCATAATGGGTAAAAGCATTTTTCCCCACGGCCGGGTGATGAGGAGAAATAGGTACATGAGAATACTCGCTTACCAAATTATACAAATCTTTCAAATATCCGAGTTTCCAAAAGTTTTTCTCCTCAATAATGTCGGATAAATTTATTAGTAACTCGGCCAAATCCACTATACCAGCTCTTTCCCCTAGTCCCATCACGCTGACATCAATAATATCTGTTCCAGCTCTGTAGGCATCCAAGGCATTTGCTAGAGCTAAACCTCGGTCGTTGTGGCAATGAACTTCTATTTGTGGATATAATTCTCGTTTGGCTAGTTCCTCCTTCAGGATTTTGACAAAATAATAAATACTACGTTTTTGTTGAAATGGGGTTGTATATCCAGTGGTATCAGCTATGCTGATTATATTAGCTCCAGCCTGCACTGCTGCACTAGCCGCCTCAATCACATTTTTCAGAGGAGAGCGAACTGTATCTTCCGGCGTATAGCGAATCAATAAACTATCATTCTGCTCTCTAGCATAAGTTATTACTTCCACAATTTTATCTATGGCTGCCTCTAAACAGATATTATAGTCGCATTGCAATCGTTGAGAGGATACACTAAAAAACACGCCTAAAAAGCTGACATTACAATCCAGGGCTTTTTTAACATCCTCTATTCGGCAGAGCGAATGAGCGCCTATTTTTGCTTTTAGTCCAGCATTGGCAATGCGGGTAACGGCTAAAGCAATTTCGCTATCTACAGCAGGATTGCCAGCTTCAATAATATCAACTCCTATGTGGTCTAAAAACTCCGCAATTTTTAACTTTGTTTCAGGTGCGAAATAAACTCCAGGGGTTTGTTCTCCCTCTCTCAAGGTAGAATCAAGAATTTTAATCATAATCTACGATCAATTTACCTACTAACACAATCTTGAAAAAGGGGCTGGCATCGGCGATGGCACAATACCTTATAGAAACTTGAGCCATGACCCCCAATAGATATCTCCAAAAAATACAGTCAAAGGCCACCAGGATGCCTGCTCCACAAAAGTTATTGGGGAGATCTAATAGATAAGTCTAAGGGTAGATCGCCAACTTTGCCAAAGCTGCCTGCACTGTTGGGGGTAATTGACGCATAATCTTACCTTTGTCCCGATCGACACCAACCAAAGTTACCTGTGCTGTCACATATAACTCCTGAGTATCAGCCGATCGAATTTCGTAATCCCAAAGCAGCCGCACACCCTCGGTAGCAGCCATCCGCGTTCTGACTGCCACAGATTGACCCATTTGTACAGCCCGGTGGTAGCGCAGCGAAAGTTCCACCACGGGCAATTCCAAACCCTGCGCCACCCAGTCTGCATACTCGATGCCAAGAGATCGCAAACTTTCCACCCTAGCTTCCTCCATCCAAGCCAGATAAGTCCCGTGCCAAACCACACCGCTGTAGTCAGTATGGTGAGGGTACACTCGCACCAAATATTCAAACCAGCCTTCAGAGTCTATCCCGCGCCGATTTTGAATAGCACCAGCCGGTGCGAGTTCTGGTTGAGTTCGATCGTTCTCTAACACTTTACAAATCGTTCCAAAACGCTACATTTCTACAAATCATAAGACAAACTTCAGGCTTATGCTTGACAGTAAGCAACTAGAGTACCAACGCCCTAGTTTAACGTCGCACAAGAAAACTCAACTGTTTTTACCGCCAAAAAAACCATGATAGAAAAAATTTTAGTAGCCGTCGCCGGTCGCGGCTTGTGCGAAGAGATGTTTAATATGTTGATGGACATCCCTTCCTTGCAACAAACCTCTGTCACCGTCTTGCACGTCGTGCCGCCCCAGGTAACCTCCGAGGGCATGGCCGAGAAGTTGGAAGAAGGAGGCAAGATTTTAGCACAAGCAGTCCAGTCTTTGAAAATAGATCCCAGCAAAGTCAACCCCCGGCTCAAACAGGGAGACCCGAAAACCACCGTTTGCCAAGTCGCAGAAGAAGAACAATCCGACTTAGTAATTATGGGTTCGCGGGGACTCGGACGGCTGCAATCGATTTTGGAAAACTCAGTCAGCCAGTACGTTTTCCAGCTAACATCCCGACCGATGCTGTTAGTAAAAGACGACATCTACGTCAAAAAAATCAAGCGCGTCATGGTGGCCGTAGACAAATCAGAAGCTGCCAAACAGTCATTACAGCTTGCGCTATCTTTGGTCAAAGAAGTCAGTGGCCCAGAGATAATTTTAGTACACGTCACCAAAGATTTGACGGGAAAATCCAGCACAGATTTAACAGCAAGTGCTGAAAAAGACGCTGTATTGGCCCCAGCAGTAGCACTAACCAAACAAATGGGAGTTAGCTACCGCTGCGTGAGTGCTACAGGCAAGCCAGGGGAAGAAATTTGTCGGATTGCAGACGAGTTGAATGCCGACTTGTTGGTAATCGGTTCCCCGGATCGGCGACCCAATGTTGCCAAAAACTTTGTGGATATCGATCGACTCCTGGGAAATTCCCTATCAGACTACGTGCGAGTTTATGCCAACTGTCCCGTCTTGCTAGCCCGCACAGTCGGCTAGAGTGTCAACGTTAAGAGTTAGCAGCTAACACTCAACATTTAACAAAAAAAGCGCCTCAGCAAAAAGCTGTTGGCGCTTTTTTTTTGCAAGCAGCAAAGCCAGAGAGAAATAGCAGCAGTTGCTAATCTTTTCTACCTTGACGGCTAGCTGTTTGAATGTACAGAATGATTAGAAAAACACTGGGAACCAATACAAAAAGAATGGTTGCCACAAACCCTAAATCGTTAACTTCCATGAAGACGCTCGCCTCTATCGGAAAATAGAAAAACACACACAACTAGGATATCACTCAAAGGCAAAAGGCAAACTCGAAGACAGAAGAAGAGCTGACGGATAAGCGTCGAAACCCGCTTTCTGCCTGAATGCCTCGTTGCCCAATCTCTTATTTTTCCTAGAAACCAACTTTCTTTTCCTAGGCGAGCAAAAGGCGTGATTATACAGTGAAATAGGAAAAAAAAACAAAATTATTGCATTCTGCATTTTTCTTTCCTTCTGCATCTCTAGCATCTCTAGCCTTCTGCCTTCTGAAAGTCACGGTTTAGTCTTCACGCTCACCTGGCCATTGACCATAGCTTGACAAGCCAACCGATAGTTTTCGGGCTTTTTCTTGAGCTTGCGGTTCTCAAAGTCAGTGCGGGGCGACAGATTTTCACTGCCCTCGACAATTTCTACAATGCAGGTGCCGCATTGACCAATGCCCCCGCAATTCATGAGCTTGCCCGAAAAGCTGTACAAATCGATGCGGTTTTCTAGAGCTTTGAGCCTCAAATTGGCCCCGTCTGCGGCGATGACTTCCTGATTTTCCTTCACAAACTTGATATTGGCCATTGCCGATTCCTTAACGCAGTTGACATGGAACTCTATTACAAAATATTAACTAATGTGTCGGACGTTTAATACCCGATGTCTAATTACCTGTGTGATTAAAGGACGCGCGTGCGTAGCTCTCCCGTAGGGAATCGCCCCAACCCAATCTCAAGGAGCATCCGAGAGGTTATTCGTCGGAAGATTGCTCACAGCCCGCTGGAGAGACGAAAGCCCCAGGTTGTAGGTGACAATTGCCGACAATCGGTTTCTCTCAGCCCTAGTCAAATCAGTTTCCGCCTGAATCACATCCGTCTGAGTACCCACACCAGCTTGAAAGCGCAGTCTAGCCAGACGCAGAGCTTCCCTTGACTGCAAAACCCCCGCCTCAGAAGTTTCGATATTCTCAAAACTCGATTCTAAGCCAAAATAAGCTTGTTCCACTTCCCGGCGAACCTGATTGCGGAGTTGGTCGAATCGACTTTCGGCGATCGCAATATCAGCATCCCGCTGTCTCACCCTCGCGTTCGCCGCGCCCCCATCGAAGATACTCCAAGTCAGACTCGCCCGGATCGAATACCCGTCGGCCCACCCACGAGTAGCAAACGGGTTGGGGTCGTCAGGGTCTTGGCCCAGCACGTTGTAACTACCCCCAACACTCAGTTGAGGCAAACGCCCCGCCTGAATCGATCGCCTCTGCTGCTTGCTGATATCCCTCTGCACCAACTGCTGTTCCAACTCGGGGCGATTCTTAAAAGCCTGCACAATACTCTCTTCCAAAGACAGCCTCCAAGAGCCCGCTTGTTCTACCGGATCTGCCGCTGTCAAGTTCGCCGACTGGCTGACATTCAAAATCTCAGCCAGACGCCGCTGGGCAACTCGCTGGTCGCGACGAGCAACTGACAGTTGTTGCACTTCGTTAGCCAAATTTGCCTGAGCCTGCAACACAGCAAACCGGGTTCCCACCCCTGCCCGTTCCAGGGCTTCGGCATCCCGCAAACTTTGCTGGGCATTTCTGACCGAAGCTTGGCGGATGGCAACTTGTCCGTCCGCGTTTTGCAAGTTGTAGTAAGCCTCAGCAGTGTCGAAGCGGAGTTCCTCGGCTTGGCGTTCCACATCCAGTTCCCGAAGGCGCAACTGTTCCTCTGCCGCGCGGATGTTAGCCCGCCGCCTTCCGAACAAATCGATGTCATAGCTCAACTGCAAAGTGCTGTTGAGACTGTTGCTGCCTAAATTTTGGCGGGCTTGCTCGGCGGGCTGCCCGGTTCCGTTAGCCCGAGAGTTGTTGAAGCGCTGCTGAGCCCGGACTCCGAGTTCTCCGCCGGCAGTCACAGACCGGCTCGCGTCCATTTGAAAATTCAGGTCTGGATAAAGAGCAGCTTGCTGTTCGCGCAAAGCGGATCTGCTTTGTTCCACTTGCTGTCCGGCGATTTGCAAAACTTGGCTGTTGCGGCGCGCGAGGTCGATCGCCTGCTGCAAGGTAATTGACTCTGTTTGCTCGATCCTGACATCCTCCGGGTTTGCCGGAAAATTCAGCGGATTCGGGTTGGGTTCCAGGGAAGCCGGAGGCTTGGTGTCTAAAATGCCCCTCGGAGGGAGAGGGGGGAAACTTTCGTTCGGAGTGCCCCGGAGAATTGGTACCGGGGAACTCGGCACAGGAACATTGTTGGGAGGGTTTGGGGAAGGCTGCTGAGTCTGTGTCGGTTCCAACCCTCTTAGAGGCGTTGAACCGGCCTGAGACAGAGTTGATGGGGAAGCCGGAGCAGCCTGTTGAGGCTTTGATGCTTGCTCGGGCCCGGTTGGGGGGTTAAGGGCGATCGACTGTTCGGCGTGTGATGCTGATTCTGCTGCTGTGTTCGAGGTCGATCGAACATTCTGCCCTAATTCGACGAGCTGATTGCTAGGGGCCAAGCTGTCCTGAGACTGAGCCGGAGGCTGTGCTGAAGCACTCTGTGCGGCGTTGCCCAAAGTAATTGCAGCGCCCACTCCGACTCCGATGATTTGACGAAAAACACGCATAATTTTTTAATTACTCTGCAATCCTAAGAGACAATTTTAGAGCAAGATTGAGGTCTCAAGTTTCTAGTCTGTAGCCTGAACTCGACGGTTACAAGTCACAATTACCATACTCATCTTAACTTTTGAATGTTCGATTCAAAATTTAGAATTTAACTTCAGCATTTGCCAGACCGATCGCCGCCGAGATTAGTTCCTCTACTCCGCTCACCGGCAAAATCCGGGTTTTCAGCGAGCTGGCGAGCTGTTCGAGGGTCATGTCGTCGAGAAAACGCGGTTCCCCCTGTTTTAGCATCACCGACGGCAGCAGGATGCCATCTCCCAAGTCTCGCCCCTGCAAAGCTTCGAGCAAATCTTGCCCGGTAAGCAAACCCGTGACAGTGATAGTTTGTCCCCAGTAGCGGCTGCACAGTGCTGCCATGTTGACGGACAAGCCGGGAATTTGGTTTAGTTGTTGTACGATCGGCTCAAAAGCTTTTTCGACAGCATTCCCCACCACCCAAACTAACTTGCGATCGGGCTCGACTTGCATCGGTTGCAGCTTCTCAAAAGCCGTTTCAAACTGCTGGATAAACTGCCTAATCGAACCCACACCATTACCAATTTGCGGATAATCTTCGTAATCAGCAGCCGACGGCAAATCTAAACCAGCTATTAAAAACCACTCGTCAGCCAGCCAAATACAGCGCGATTTTGAATTCTGCTTTTTAGCTTTTGGGCCACCTTTTCCTGTACTTAAAAGCACTTGAATTTTCTGCACTTGCTCGATTACTTCTCGCGCTTTTTGGGCAGTTACTGCGATCAGTTCATCTTCGGCAGGACGAAAGCGAGTTAAACCCACCGGCACTACAGCCACCGATGCTACAGCGGGAATACTTCCAGTATGAAACTTTGCCAAATCTAACAAAGTGCGTTCTAAATGTTCGCCATCATTAATACCAGGACAAACAACTACCTGAGCGTGAATTTGCAAGCGGCGTTCTTGAAACCATTTGATTTGTTCGAGAATCTTCCCAGCGCGGAGATTTTTTAGCAACCGAATTCGCACTTCCGGTTCCGTAGCGTGCACGGAAACATAGAGAGGAGAAAGCCGCATTTGTTCGATTCTGTCCCACTCTTTTTGAGACAAATTTGTGAGAGTGAGATAGCTACCATACAGAAAGCTGAGGCGGTAGTCATCATCTTTGAGATAGAGAGTTTCCCGCTTTCCCGGTGGTTGTTGGTCTATAAAGCAAAAAGGGCAGCGATTGTTGCACTGAATTAGTCCGTCAAAAAGAGCGGTTTCAAATTCCACTCCCAAGTCTTCGTCATAATCTTTTTCTATTTCTAATTTGTGAGTTTTGCCTTTAGTGTCTAATACTTCTAATTCTAGAAATTCATCGGCGCACAGGAATTGATAGTCGATCAAGTCGCGGGGTTTTTGACCGTTGACGGCGACGATTGAGTCTCCGGGTTCAAATCCCATTTCGGCGCAGATGCTGTCGGGGATAACTTTGGTGATTAGGGCGGGCCGGATTGATAAGTCGCTCATGGTTATTAGTTATTTGTTATTTGTTATTTGTTATTAGTGGAACTCTATTACACTTGTTTTTAGTTTATAAAACTTAGGCTATTTTATCGCCAACTATGACAGCGATTGGAACCGCATAATGAATTTCCTCGCCTCGAAAATGCGCGCCAATTCCGAGACTATCAACGCCAATATCCTCTGTAAAAATTTCTCTGATTTTCTGGTCATCGCCGGGGTTGGGAAAAGAAGCAGCTAACTGTTGTTCTAGCCCAAGTTCTACCTTGTAAAAAGCCAATTTAACATTTTGAAGATTGGCATCTGCGACTAATTTTGGAAACTCTTCCAGAGTCAAGGCGCGAGTATGAGAGGGATCGCGCAACTTCTCAATCCGGTCATAAGCATTCACTTTATCCGCTGGCAAAGCAACATCAGCAATGAGGATTCGACCACCTGGACGACATACGCGAACCATCTCTGATAGAACAACATCTGGCTGCAAAAAATGATGGAAAGCGTAACGACTCAGAACAACAGAAAAAGTAGCATCGGGAAATGGTAGTGTTTCAATATCTCCTTGTTGCCAGGATAGATTAATCAAGTTTTTCTGTTGGGCCAGAATCTGGGCTTGTTCGAGCATCGCTGGTGTGATATCAATGCCAGTAACGTGACTGGCAACTTCCGCAAAAGCACAACTAACAATACCTGAACCGCAAGCAACATCTAGAACTGTGTCTTTGTCAGATACACTCGCCATTTCTCTCAGCAGGTACAGAGACTCTTGATTTGTGTGAGCGTACAATTTAGAGAAGGGAATTGCCTGACGAGTGAACTGGTCGATGATGGATTCCTGATGTGCGGTCATAGTTTAGGATGTGGCTAGCGGAGAATGTTTACAGTTTAACTTGTCTAGGCTGAATTGGGCGATCGGGCAATTTGCCCTTTCTTTTCAACTACGACTCATTTCCTCTGGCATCTTTGTAATGGTGTTTTGCTTTACCTGTCAGCAAGAAGCCTGCTCTTAAATTAGTCAGAGCGAGTAAAAAATTAAAACTCAAAGTAATATATCGCGCATACTCACTCTCAGGTTCCTACGATCGCATACCACAAACTCAGCATCAGGCACAAACTCGCTAAATGTTGTGGAATCAAAGATTTAATTGAGCGCTTGGCAATTTGTTGAGTCACAAATATTGTAACTAATAATGATACAATCAAAGTTAAACCTTGCAAGAAACTAATCACCGCTGGATCGGCAATAAAACTCGGTAAATCGTCTCTAATTTGTCCAAAAGTGGCAAAAGTTACGGGAATCACTCGACCGCCTTCCTGCAAACCCAATCGCCAATAGTGAGCCAAACTACCGCCCCAGACTAAGGGTAAATAACCGTAGGCGAGAGAGACAAATGAGAGGGGTTTGTAGGTTGTAAATGGCATGGTTTCTGCTTGTCCCAATCGATAAATTGCCTGCATGATTGCGTAGGCAATTAGGGGAATCATCGGCGGGATAATTAACACTGCGATCGACAGTCCTAAATGAGGTAAAAATTGCTCTAAATTGATGCCCAGCCCTAATAAATCATTTATCTCCGGCAAGCGATGCAGATAAATACCGCCTAATAATAGAAATAACAGGGCAACTTCATAACTGTGAGGAACGTGGGTAGTCCATAATTCGATGCCGGGAGGGCGCAGATTTAATTCTACCGATCGATGCGGACAAGCTTTCAAGCAAGTCATGCACAACACGCAATCTTTATTATCGGTCAATTGGGCGGGATGGGAATAAATCGGACAGCCATTAGTAGTTAATCCTTCCCCCAAGCCGGGGCCACCTTTGTAACATTGGTAGGTGCTGCATTCCGCCCCGCAGGTTCCTTGTTGGGCGCGAAGTTCGATTATTGAGAGTTTAGCAAATAATCCATTCATTCCCCCAATCGGGCATAAATAACGACACCAAAATCGCCTCTCGAAGATTAGGGAAAAAATTACCGCTCCGGCGGTGATGAGTAACAACAAACAACTGGATAAATAGGCGGTATTTTCTAAATTCCACAACTCTTCCCACAGAAATATCAGAGTAAATAGTCCAAAGAGAAGCCAGCCACCCCATTTTTCGGCTTGTTGGCGTGGCCATTTATTGAGAGTTCGAGGGAAAATTTTAAGCGATAGTTTTTGGACGATTTCCCCATAAATCATAAAAGGGCAAAAAGCACACCACAATCGCCCGATGATGGGGAATAATAATAAAATTAACGGCCACCACCACGCCCAAAAGATATTTAGGGCAAAATTATGTTGTCGATCTTGGGGAGCAACAAACAGGATAATTACTACCAATGCAAACACCCAGGTGGTAAACCAATAATTCACGCGATCGGGATACCAATCGCTCCGTAAAAATTGCCGAAATTTTGGATAAATATTTAATAAATTCAGCCGAAACTTTTGTTTCTTCGCTGCCTGGGCCCAAAACACTTCTTCCGTTAATACCTGACTCCCCTGTGCTTGAACTAAGGCGCGATCGACCATTCCCTGCAATTCCTGCAAATTACCTGGAAAATCGTAGGCTTGTAAGCGGCGAATTGCTTCCGGTGTAACTTGGGGCTTGACTAATTTCTTTTTGCGGCCAATGATATTGAGATAATAGTTGACTTGTGCCTCTAAATCTGTTTTTCGCACCCGCAAGGATGGGACTTTAATCTTGTGTTGTGTCAGCTTATCTAGCTTGGGCTGCACAATTTCTGAGATTAAAATTATCCGGGCCTTACTAGAACGCGGTGGTCGCGGTATTTGTCCTTCCTTGACAACGGGCGTATAGGTTCCCTCGGTTAATAATTGCTGAATTTGGGGGCATAATTGAGCGGGTAATTCTTGCACGTCATTTAAAATTAACGTCCCTTCTCCCAACCATTCCAACAGCCCCGGTTTGCCGCCCAACCGCCCGAATAATTCCGCTCCATTGCTCTGAAGTAAAGCACTTTTAATCTGAATAATTGGCTCGTTGCGGCGATGGGAACCGAAATGAATTAAAGCAGCTAAATTATCCTTTTCTAAACCAGGTTCGCCAGAGATTAATACCGATCGGCTGTCACTCGATGCCGTGCGAATTTGTTGGCGCAATTTCACTGCATAACGACTATTGCCAATGACTCCCCGTCTCGCCCTAGGTACTAGATAGCGGCGGAGGGCATTTTGACGCTCTCGTTCGTAGGCAATTTCTGCTTCTAGCTGCTCTAATTTCGCCGCCAAACGTTGAGCGTAGGCTTCGGCGATCCGTGGATATCTTTCTAGCAAACCACGCCAGCGATCGGCACTAATTGCCCAAAATTGACACTCTGTCCGAGCAATAATTCGACTATCCGCAGGTTGCGATCGTTGAAGGGCCGATAAATTGACGATCGCCCCCGGCAATAAACTACTCCCCCACATTAATCCCGGTTGTTTGCGGCGGTAGCGATCGGCTTGTCCCCGTTCTAAAATATAGAGATTAGTGACAGGCGTATCTTCAATTACCACTCGAAATCCAGGGGGAAAAGTTGCCATTTCCATTTCACGCGCGATCGCCTGTAAAATCTCGCGGGATAATATGCCTAATTCGGTGCTCGATTCGAGCCAGTTAACTAATGTTTCGGTAGACATCGCTTAGCGTCGGCGAAAGCCGAATCGTGGTGGTTGGTGTAGAATCTATTATATTCAAAAACTCGACAGCCATTCCTCAGCTAGGTTTCTCAATTTTCAACCAATTCTTTTGCTACTTTTTGCAACAAAGATGATTGACTGTTATCGCTAATCTTTAAAACATTTTGAGTGAGCGTACTAAAATGTAAAGCTGTGATGGGATGTTCGATAAGTTCAGATGTTGGAATTGCCTCTTTAGAATATTTACACCCGATCGCATGGTAGACTCTAAACCCTTTTTTTATAACCGAATCTATAGCTTTTCCAGGGGGAACATAATACTGAATGAATGTTTCATTTTGTAAATCCAAACAAATCATATTTTGGATGCTGTTAATGGGTTTAATTTCCCCGTTATAATAGGAAATTAGTGGTAATAATCTACTACTATGTTGGCCTTGATTTTTTCGGTTTATTTCCAGCTTTCCGTTTTCTAAATCTTCAATAACACCATTTCTTCCAATTAAAATTGGTGTATATACATCGCTAGTATAACAACTAATATATAATTGCTCTGTTTCATCTACAAAATATTGTTGATTGTCGAGTAAATTTTCCGAGTTTTTTCTGTTTTTTAAAAAAATAAATCTATTTTTGATCTCCTTCATATCGCGCATTACATTTTTTATGTATATGCAACCGTCTTTATAAAGAAATTCGATCGCAACTGCTTTAGCTTCCTTGTTTCTAGGGCTTCGTACATATATAGTAAAAAATTGTTTCTCAGAAAATGATTGAGGAGTAATGCGAAAGCCAAAATTGGGATTTACAAAACTTTGCTTCATCCAATTCTTAATTCCTAGTTCGAGCCAAACTTTCTGAAATTCCGGTGATATTTTTATCTTGTATTTATCGCAAAAATTATCCCATTCTTTTCTGTCTTCTTGCTGTCTTAGATAACAGGAAATAGCATCATCTACGTCCAATAATTCCCCATCATTAAAATCCTGCGTATCTTGGTTGAGAATATTTATATCGATTTTTTGCTGATAATTGAAAAGGGACAAAGCAGATGTTTTTACATATCCAATGGCCTTAAATTCAGGTATATTTAGACCCTGAATACTGAAAAACTCTCCTGTATCCAAATAGTTGAGTTTTTTCTTTAACTGAGAATAGAAATCAACTTTTGACTTGTTATCTATTTTTGTTGATGGATTCCAGAAACCGTCACCTCTCTGGTAAGCCATTGAACCCGCTTCTTCCTCCAAACGTTTATTAAAAACTAAATAGTTTTTTTCCTTGTCAAGTTCAATAGTTGACCAAGGAACAACTTGAGTAATTTTCCAACAAGGAGCGTCCTCACCCTCAAGTTCTAATCGTTCGTAGTTACTAATGGTTTTTCCAGAATTATAAAAACTGAGTTCGGAAACTCCCTGATGTTTCAGGCAATTTTTCAATAATTGTCGGTCGGATTCAGTTAGATCGATTCCAGTATTGTTAATAATTTCTAATGATTCTATAGATTCTAGAAATTTATCATTAATAAAAGGATTCTTTAAGTAGTGGTCAGCCTGAAAAGGAAGAGGTTCAAATGCGATAGCGCACTCCTTTAAAAAACTCTCAAGTTTAGTCATGAGATTTTGGTAATGATAAAGCTGAGTCTTTTTGAATTTCTCAAAATCTGCGTCATCTTTATCGAATCGCATAAAATCAATCTTATTTTTGCGACGAGCATCGCGATCGCGATCGAAGTAGTAGTTTTTCTCTTCATAAACTAACAACTCTCCCACATCGTCACCATCTACGGTGCTGTACCGATCTTTTGGTAAAAATCGTCGGCTTTTTCTAGATAAGGTTAATGTGAGTACATCGTGTTGATTATATTTGATTAATAAATTCTGTCCCCACACCAACAGAGCATTTTTCGATTCAGTTAGCTCTTTGGAATGGATGAATAGTAGTTCTTCAAAACCATTCATTGTGTCAACAGATAAGTTTTGAGCAAGAATATAAAACTTAAACGCTAAATTTAAAATCCTTTCTCGATTGCTAAGTCGATCGCTAAATAACTGTTTCCATCCAGAATGATTATTATTGGAGGATATAAAGAATACATATTTTTTTCCATCAACATCTGACAGAAAGTATTGAATATCTGAAAAATTCGGCTTTTTTCCATCTACAGAAAGCCGTTCTTGGATCTGTTGTTTGATGAATATATGCCGTTTCTTATAAAAATCAGCCTTGGAATCCTCATCTTCTGTTCCTTGAGCTGCCCCTGAATATTGCAGAGGAAAATGCTCGATCCCCTTGCCCTTTTGAAAAAGGTATTGGAAAAGTTTTTCAGCAACTTTTTCAGGAGTCTCTAATATTTTTAGCTGGTTTGTTCTCGATGGATCTGATAATGCTTTGATTTTATTTTTCATTTTATTTCTCAGTTGTGAATAAAAACTCTTGGAGAATATTGGATGCAACCGGACAATTACGAGCGTCACAGTAAATCAAATTTCCCGAAAATAGCGTTGGTGAGTATTGGTGATTTTTTTCTTGGTTTGCGTGCAAATTTAGAAGCAATCCTTTCACACCTTTAAATTCTGGATAATCTGAAACAATTGCATTCAGCTTGTTTTGGGTTTTTTCCAGCGTTTGATTGGAAAGGCGATTTCCTGAAGCTCTACTCCATGCTTTAACATCTATACAAAATAGTCTGTTGTCTTTGATATAGTAAAGATCGAACCGCTCATACAGCTTACAATATTTTTTGAAATCTAGCAATGGCTCAAAACCATATAGGGTTTTGATAGCTTTCCAGTCTTGTCCTTTGAAAATTACATATTTAATCCAACGCTCCACAAAATTTTCTGTTAGTGATGGATACAAAACATCATAAAAGAAACGCGGACGCGGAATATAAGTATTAAAAATTTCTGGTTGTGGAATCAAGTCATTGTATAGTCTGTAAATTCGATCGGTAGAAGGATCTAGCAATCCAAGTTCATTACCTTCCAAGTCATAACCCCGAGCATTTATTTTGAGATATTCAGGATATAACTGCTTTTGATAAGGATAGATTTTTTCCCCATTGATGCTATCGCTGATAACCTGGAACTTTTTGCCATCTTCCTCTTCTGACGCTAAATAAGGTATAAACTCAGCTTGTTCTAGGTTTTGATAGAAGAGTGATTCAATAAAATCAGCAGGAAATAGCTTTAAATCTTGTAACTTTTTTAGATACTTATCTGGGTTTTGGAAAACAACTGGATCGCGGACAGCATCCCATGCTTTTGTAATATCCAATGTATTTTTGCGATCGTGAAACTTATCGATTTCTTCTAACATTGTTTGTCTGAATTTTTGAAAAGCTCGATCGGCCTCAATCTCATCACAGACATGAGCTTCATAATTATTAATCGAGCGCTTCTTTTCTTCTTCTCGCAGGCTTAGATAAACTTGGTGGTTGTTTGCAGATAATTTGCGAATTTCATTAGGTTCCGAGCGTTCTAAGTATCCGTAAAAATTTAGTAAATTTTGTCTAGTTTCTTCATTGATGAAGATTTTTACAACCTGATTCGGAAAATCCCGTCGCTCCGATCTACCTATCGCTTGTAAAACTCCTTTTCCTAATAAAATTTGATGTTGCCGCTCTCTAAATTCCGCCGCTTCAGGTTGGCTCAGGTATTTGTTAAAATCTTTAATCTCAAAAGTAGAGTTTCCCAACTTTACAATACTTTTCATTAACGCAAAATGGTAAAGTGTAGTAGATTTTTCAGAATCTGTTGATTTTTTGAGTGGTGGTTTCATTACAGTATAGTAACTGTCCATTAACAAAGCTAAAGAGTCAAAATCTTTTTCCTCACCGCTTGTTTTTTTGATAATGGGGTTTAATCCTTTTGAAGCTGACTGATAAGCTGATATAAAGAAAATTTTCTGCCCTTCTACTTCAACAAGCTCATCTAAGTATGTTTTCTGCTTTGCTTTATCCTCGTAAAGACTATTGAAGGAGGCATCGTATAATATGAGATTAATCCGAATATTACTCTGATATTTTGGATGCTTTACTTGTACGCTATATATGTTTGGATGTTCGGGCGATCGCTTGAATACAAAGTTACCATTCTTAACTATTTCACAATAATGTATCAACTGTTTAATCCAGCTTAGGGTTTGAGTAAAAGCAATTGTTTCTTGAATGGAGTCATCTTCAAAAAGATAAAACAATAATCGAATAAAATTTTGCAATTCTTGTGTTTTGTAAATACTAAACCAAGTACCATCATTCTTTAAAGAATCGATAAAACATTTTAATACTTTTTTTTCAAAGTTTTCTACAACTTGTTTAGTTTGTTGGTTGGGAAAGGATGATACATCTTTGTTGAAAAAATTTACTGTAATCTGTCGCTGCGCCTGACGATGAGCTCTGATTTCTTCACAAAGCAATATTTCTTCTTCTATCATTGTATTGAATGAACTTTTCCCAGACCGATCGCGCAAAGTATCTTCTAAATAACTCTGGTCGTAGCTTGTGCTTAAATCTCCAAAAATACCCCCCGTTGCGGAAATCATAAAAATCACATTACTGCGATTATTTAGCATTGACTTGATCTTGAATTCAGGCGAAGTAAATATGGCTGTACTGCCAATAGAAACTTCTCTAAGTGCGGGTTCGATTAGGTTATTTTTATAACTTTGATAGCGCGAAATTTCTTTGATATTTACGATCGATTTATAGCTTTCATAGACATAGGCACGGTTTAAGTATTTTAGCGGTTGATTTTGTGGGGTACTCTCTTCACTTGCCTTTTGAAATTTAGCTATCTGTTTCGACCAAATATCTAAAGAACGGGATTGGGAATCCTCAGCATCTAGGACATTAGCTAGAAGTTCTTTGATGGTTTTAATTTGCAATCGAACTGCTAGAATGGCATAAATTAATTCTGCCACAGAGGTATTGTCTGAAACTTTTTCTTCAGTTATGTGGACATGACCGCTGGCAGCTCTGGTTAAAAATAGTTGTTTGAGAGGTTCAATATTATAAATGTATATATTATTATATGAAAAAATATTCATCATATCGTTGCCAATCTTGTTGTAAAGTTCTTGAGGAATCAGCAAACTTCTGTTATTCTCGAATCTTGAAAAAACTCTGGATAACATCTCAAAATCCAATTGGATAAGATTCTCTCGATCGCAGTCGTTTAGAATCTCGAAGATTTCATTGAGGGATTTTTCGAGGATTTTTTTTATTTTTACAATTTGTTGCAAAAAATTGATAGAGTTCCCTTCCTCGGCGGTCAATCTTTGATATGTAGCGGCAAATTCTTGCAGATTATTTTCAAGAGATTTACCCTTTTCAAAATGTTCTTGAAATTCATTAAAAGCACCCTTGTTATTCTCGATAAAATTTAGAAAATCTCTGTTGTCCTTGCTTTGTTTAGAAAATAGAAGAGAAAATTCTCTATTTATAGATGAGAGTGCATTATTGATAGCTAGTGCTTTAGGAGAGATGATGTCAATCTTTTCCTCTAACATAATTTGATAGCCATCTTCCTGTTCATCAAAGGCACAAATAAACTTTCTGGAGTTGTTTGTGTCCTGAATAACGTATTCATCGAGATCGCTGCTTTTCTTGATCCATGTTTCACCATTATGTCTAAAGTACGAAATAGCTGTTTCAAATTTGTTATACGTGAGCATCAATATGCCCGATTTTTCGCGCAGGAGATGAAGAGGAAAGAATATTTCCATTAGCTTGAAACATTCGTTCAACCAGCTATTTTCATTGGGCTTACATTTGACAAGAAATTCTAAAAAATTTTCAATAAGTTTGTCCAATTCTTGTTCCGCTTTTGCGATCTGGTCTTCGTTAACTTTATTGTCGCCAAAGTCGGTTTTCTTTACATATTCAAGGCGGTTAATTACACCTGTTGCTGTTTTGAGATTTTCTCTAGCTGCCTCGACTTTTCCCCGAGCATATTCTTTGTCGCTAATCTTCCAAAAACTTTTATCGTTTAGGATCGAAGGTATCCATTTTTTGTACAATTTAATATACTCGTCCGTCGTTTTCATTTTTAATGAATTTATTTTGTAGACGGGAATATTTGGATATTGACTTGCGACAGAATCGGGCACCAATAGGTGCTCTCTTAATGGGGCCACATATATACCAATTACCTGAATAGTTTGACGGTCTTCAATCGTTTTATATATGGCTTGAAACAATTGGTGAGTTTTTCCCGATCCCGTACCATAATTTATGAGTTTGAGGTGGGAACGGTTTTCCCGAAAACTATCTTCAATAGTTGTCAGGTAGGAATTAATAATTTGGGAACGAGATGATGCTAACTGCTGATGAAGAAAGTCTGTTTGCTTGTCCATGACCTGCTATCACCTTATTTAGGGTAAATACATAATCACCGAATTTTACCACAGTTGACTACAAATGAGTAGAATTTGAGTGAAGTTTTATCATACTTGCGTTCGATCGATCGATGCTGGATCGGGTTCGGATGAACTTTGAAATTGCCAGTTGACAGGTTGCCCATCAAAGCGACCCCGATCGCCCCCGGTAATAAACTACTCGCCCACATTAAACCCGGTTGTTTGCGGCGGTATCGATCGGCTTGTCCTCGTTCTAGGATATAGAGATTAGTGACGGGCGTATCTTCTATTACCACTCGAAATCCAGGGGGAAAAGTTGTCATCTCCATTTCACCCGCGATCGCCTGTAAAATCTCGCGGGATAATATGCCTAATTCGGTACTCTCTTCGAGCCAGTTAACTAATGTTTCGGTAGACATCGCTTAGCGTCGGCGAAAGCCGAATCGTGGTGGTTGGTGTAGGATATATATTTTTGTGCTACATCAATATTAACTGCTGGGAACGACTAGCATTTTGAGTTTGAGTGTGGTGTTAATTTTATGTCTTCAGCATAGCCGATCGATACTCCCCGCTCTAATATATTTTTTCTGCACGTCCTCCTGCAATCTGCACATTAAAAGTGATTCCCGATCGCTGAGGCTGCCATCCGAGTCGCACCGCTTGCCGTATCCATTGTGCTACATCAGAGGGTGTTACTGGTTTCCCTTCGTTAATATCCACCAAACATTGAGGATGAGGTCGATCGGTGAGGATAACTAACACCGAACCCTGTTTTTCAGCGTGTTCGACACCAACATGAATATTTCCGCCAGCGTAGCATGATTGCGTATAAGTAGCTTGTCTTCGGATTAGCCAGATGAAAGGTTCCCCATCAACAATTATTTTTCTGGTTCCTTTTTTCGGTATTGACATAGTTTGCTTAAACTCGTTAGCGTAAAGGTAAAAATCGCACTTGTCCTTCCCATTCTCCTTCCAGACTGCACTCAGCTATTAGCAAAATTTCCTCGATCGCCAAACCTACAGAAACACGGCGGCTGACTTCAAATAACCCTGGCATCGCAAGACCTGCTTGCATTCGTTCGTAGGCAAAGTTTGTCATAGTTGCTACATCGTGAGTTAGTACCACGCGCCCTTGCTGCGCGGCCCATTCTAAAACAGTTGGGTCGTCTGCTTCGATCAAGCCCATATCTTGAACGCGGACAATATCAACGTCGGGATTTCGCCGCAGAATACCTCGAACAATCTGATTGTTAAAGTTCTCGTCTGCCAATAATCGCAGCATATAACACTACCCTTTTTGGTTGCGCCTGGCTAATAAGCGATCGCGTATTCCAACTGGGTTAAAACGCCTTTCTGCTTCCTGCTGAACTTCTGTGGCAAGACGTTGACGTTCCATCAGATAAGCGTCAACTTCGGATTGGTGTCGCAAGTAGTAGCCGATCGCAAAATAAATATCGGAAAGTTGAAGAGACGGGTACTGTTCCCGGATTTCTTCTGCTGTGCCTCCTTCAAGAAAAGCTGTAATGACTGTATCTAGGGTAATTCGGGTTTGGCTAACCCGGATAACACCGTTTGCATCAGCCACAAGCGGAATTGGTTCAGCCGTAGGAACAAATAGCATTTTAAGATTGATGGCAGTATTAGTTTTCTCTTTTCAGCATAGCAGTCTCCTAGGCTCGATCGCCTTTAGAATCAGAATAAGTTCTGGGTTGTGAATTTAGCTTGGCTGTGAGAGGATGTATCAAAAATATGTATTTATGAAACTCAAAATTTTGACGGGGTTCCTGACAGGCTTAGTTGTTTCTGCCAGCACAACAGCGCTCTTTTGTCAACCCAGCCTTGCGGCAAATAATCCCTTTTTTTGCGAGACTATTCCATATATTAGCACTGGGATTCTGAACGGAGAACCTGTTTTAAATCTGATACTATTGTTCCCACAATTCCGGGAGAGATAAAGAAGGGGATCGCTACACCAATGCTAGCAGCAGGAACCAGCCTAATTAGCGCTAATTGTGCATTTTCTACCTCGCTATATTCGAGCCTTCTACATCCTTCACGGCGACGCTCACTTTGAGTTAACAGCTAACAGCTTGTCAGCTATTAATAAGCTTTTTATGAACGGGCTCTCCGGCCCGTTCCACAAGAAAATTTACTCTTTGTGGAACAGGCATCTTGCCTGTTCTTGTTTTGTGGAACAGGCAAGATGCCTGTCCTTGTAATTATAACAACCTACGCATTTTTCACTGCCCCACCTGCGATCGCCGTTAAAATGGCTACGCCAAAAGCCAGCCGATACCACACAAATATCCAGGTATTTTGAGTTTGCAGGAACTTCATCAGCCACGCGATCGACAAATAAGAAAACACAAATGCCGAAATCGTTCCCACTATCAAAGCTGCAACTCCAGCATCGCCGATTCCTTCTCCTAAAGCACCCTTCAATTCCACTAATCCAGCCAGAGTAATTGCCGGAATTCCCAATAAAAAAGAAAACCGCGCGGCGGCGGGTCTTTCCAATCCTATAAACAATCCTGCTGTTAGAGTGGAACCCGATCGCGAACACCCCGGAATCAATGCAATTGCTTGAGCTAATCCCATCAAAATACCATCTTGAACAGTTAACTTTTCATAAGTGCGATTGCGCTTGCCAATTTTTTCTGCTATTGCTAACAGGAGCGACATGACGATCGAAGCAATGGCGATGCTGGTCAAACTCCTGAGTGGCGACTTGTCAAAATCGGGAACCAATGCCTTGATTAGCAGCCCAAAAAAGACTATAGGTATTGTTCCCAAAACAAGCCCCAGGGCCATTTGAAACTCATGCGATTTGTAGTCGCGCCGCACCACTGCATCTACAGCACCAACAGTTATATTTGTCAAGTCTTTCCAGAAATACCAAAGCACTGCCACAATACTGCCCAACTGAATAACAGCAGTATAAGCAACCCCCGGATCGCCCCATCCCAGGGCGATCGGCACTACCTTTAAATGAGCGCTGCTGCTGATGGGCAAAAACTCGGTTAATCCTTGTACAATTCCTAAAATAATCGCCTGCACCAGATTGATTTGAGCCGGCCCGGAAACATCAGCAGCCGGCGTTTGGGCGACGAGTGCATCAAGCAAAGCTATCATTAGTTGTAAATTCCCAGTTGTCAGTTTCTAGTAATCAGTTGAATTTAATATCTTGCACCCTTCTGGGAAGCTAGAAGCCCACCCCACCACAAATAAATTTTATTGTGGCGCGGACTGTTCCAGTCCGCCCCTGAAAAGCCGATCGCAAATAGTGATCTTCGGTCTGTAGAATCGCCTTGTCGATCGCCACTATCAGCAATTTACGATCGTCGAGCCGAAACTACTTTAACCTACTCAACAACATTTGCCTACATTTTCCTGATAAACTTAGGAAAGTTTTTGCATCTGATTTCGCTTTCGTTACAGCAACTGCCAACAACCTATGATATTTCCTGAGAAAAAAAATTCAATTGTTACTGCTGCTTCTGGCATCCGCTGGCTGAGGCGAATCTTGTCAGCCAGTCTTGTAACAGTGGCGATCGCACTTAGCTTAATACTGCTAAGCGGCACTGCGCCAGCCTTCGCAACTCTCACAGACGATCGCTTTGACGGTACAATCTTTGCCCTCTACGCCGGCAACGGTTCCCTAGTTCCTCCTAAAGTCAAGATCACAGATTCTTTCAAACGCAATAAACCCGTATTGTTAGTGTTTTACACTGACGACAGCAGCGACTCCAAGCAATACGCGATCGTCGTCTCTCAACTCCAGGAATTTTACGGTCGCGAAGCCGATTTTATGCCCATAACAGTTGACTCTTTGCCTCCACAACCGTCACCCGAAATCACCGAACCAAGCCATTATTACGAAGGTTTCGTACCTCAAACAGTCATCCTAGACCAATCGGGAAAAGTAGTTTTTAATGAGAAAGGACAAATACCATTTGAACAGGTAGATGATGCTTTTCGGAAAGTATTTGACTTGCTGCCCAGAGAAAAATCAATCCCTCTCAAACGCCGTGTCGTAAACGAACTCAATATCGAATTGTCGAAGTAATAGGTAATAGGTAATGGCTAATTGCTAGTCGCTATAGCAATTTTCAATGATTCCTTAACCAGAGTTTTTCTGTCTTATATTGAATAAGGTACGCTGTGGCGCACCTTACATTGCTCGTGATACTAATTGGATTGAAAAAGTGACAGGCAGAAGATAGAAGGTAGAAGTGAACAAACCTGACGGTCAACTGAGTACAGTTAGACCGCAGGCTTCTTTTTCCTTTTTTTTCTCATGCTTTTTATAGTGAGGTAGTTCCACCCCCACTTGCTAATATAGTATCAGAGTATTTCCAGAGCATCAAGGGGTATAAAAGAATAATTGTCGCTTTGGGTACCTACACCCGACGCTTCTTTCCATCCCAAGGAGTAATTTATTCGGGGTACGGGGCGCAGCGCTCTGATTAATCCCCTCTAAATATACCGAGGGACTTCCCGGCTGGTAGTTAAAAATTAAGCTAGGGGTAAGGACACGGCATTGCCGTGTCCCTACCGGTATCAAGGCAAAATAGATGTGAACAGTTTAAACTTTAAACAATGAGTAGAACCTTAATTCCTGTGATTCTGGCCGGCGGTAAAGGCGAACGTTTCTGGCCACTAAGTCGCAAACAGCGGCCCAAGCAGTTTTTGAGTCTCGACGGTAGCGGCAAGAGTTTGCTGCAGGCTACTGCGGAAAGACTTTTGGAATTAGGTAACGGTTGGGACGATTTGTGGGTGGTAACGTCGGAAATGTTGGCTGCGGGGGTTCGCGAACAGTTGCCGCTGTTACCGCCGGAGAATTTGCTGGCGGAACCGGAGGGTCGGGATACTGCGCCGGCGGTGGCCTGGACTGCTATAGAAACGGAGAAGCGTTACGGTGAGGATGCGGTTGTTGGTTTTTTCCCGGCGGATCACTGGATTGGGGAACCACAGGAGTTTATCAAGACTTTGGAGGCGGCGGCCCAGTTGGCGAAAAATCAGGATGCGATCGCCACTTTGGGAGTAAAACCGAGTTATGCTTCCACTGGTTACGGCTACATCGAACAAGGCGAGGAAATTGGCAGTTTTGGGGGTTTTCCGGCCTATCGGGTGGCGAGGTTTACGGAAAAGCCCGATCGTACCACTGCGGAAGAATTTGTAGCCAGCGGCAAGTTTAGTTGGAACGGGGGAATTTTTGTATTTCGAGTCGGAACGGTCTTGACAGAATTGCGAAATCATGTACCGGAAATGATGGCAGCTTTGGAAGCAAAAGGCGCGCAGGCGTACTCGGAATTACCCAAAATTAGCATTGATTACGCGCTGATGGAGAAGACGCAAAAGGCCTGTGTTCTGCCCGTAGGCTTTAGCTGGGACGATTTGGGAGATTGGAATGCGATCGGTCGTTTGCTGCAAGGAGATAAGCCGAATGTGGAGTTAGCAAAACACGTCGGCATTGATACGAAAGGCGGCATTTTTTATGCAGCCGATCAGAATGAAGTCATTGTCACCATTGGTTTAGAAGATGTCGTAGTTGTCAGAGATGGCAATGTGACTTTGATTGTGAAAAAGGACAGGACGCAGGAGATTAAACAGGTAATTAAAGTGTTGGGAGAAGATGATAAATTGAAAGATTTGTTGTGATGTAAGTACGCCACAGATTGGGCAGGCGAATACAAAGGATTAATTACTCTTTATCCAGACTTTCGTTTCTTAATCTGTGTCGTACTTTACTATTCTACTTTTGTTGTTCGCACTTCCACTGAAGCCATTGTTTTACCAGATTCCTAATTAAAGCCTCTGCTTCTGATTCTGACATAGGTTCTTTTGGTGGATCGTTCTGATCGACGCCGTGCCGTGCATCATCACCAATTGCGCTTTGACTATTAGCAGTATGCTTGAATTGCCTAATCTTATCTTTAGTTATCCACTGTTCAATCCTATCTATCTTATTTTTTTTTCCAGCATCTTTCTTGACAATTTCATAAACTTTGTAAAGATTAATCCAGTTACGATCAAACTCCCTAAATAGTCTAAAAACATTTTCAACTATCTCGTCTTCTTCTGCCAGCTTCCTCCAGGAGTCAAACCCTAAAATAGGGATTCTATCTTGACCGCCTTCTAGTTTGATATAAACACGAGTTAGAGGATCTCTGACTAAAAGCTCAACTCGGTTATGACGCTTACCTTCTTCGTCAACTTCGCGGATGTTATCAGGCTTAAAAAGTGGAAACTCTGTAAAATGAATCCTTGCAACAGCAGTTATATATTGAAGAAGTTTAGTAGCTTCACAAAGTACATCATACGTATTTGTTAGTGATTCCCAGTGCGAAGAAGTTAGGTAATATTTACTAATCTCTTCTTGGATTAAGCTAAATTCATCTGATGAAGCCAGTAAGGAAGAAGTTAGGTAATCTTCTTTACTATTCTCTATGATTAAGCTAAATTCATCTGATGAAGCCAGCAAGTTCGACAAATTGTCAAGATTCGACTTTGTAACGCTAAAAATCTTAAATGGTTTGTTAACGGGTTTGTACATATATTCCATTAGAAAAACCTCCTAATCGTATCAGGAATAGTAAATATTACATCAACTGCACTCATATTTGTGACCCATGACTAAACAAATCAATTTACTTTACTTACATAATTTCTGCTAAATCCAACACAAAACCAGGTAGTACATCTTCCCCTGATAGAGTGCGAGGATTTTGGATAATTTCAACATCTTGACCGGGGCGATAAATTTCAACACGCTGATTTTGCCTGTCAATTAACCAACCCAATTTAGCACCGTTATCTATATATTCTTGCATTTTCTCTTGAAGTTTCTTCAAGGAATCAGTCCGAGAACGCAACTCAACAACAAAATCAGGACACAAAGGAGCAAAACTGTCTTTTTGTTCGGGTGTTAAAGCATCCCAGCGTTCTTTTTTGACCCAAGAGGCATCAGGAGAGCGATCGGCACCATTGGGGAGCCTAAAGCCTCCAGAAGAGTCGAAGGCAACTCCTAGATTATTTTGGCGGCTCCAGGCTCGAAGTTGATACGATAGATCCATATTGCGCTTGCTAGTTTCACTGCCTGTCGGTGGCATAATAATTAATTCCCCGGATGCTGTACGTTCAAATTGATAATCACGGTTGTTCTGACAAAGCTGAAAAAATTGCTCGTCAGTTAAGTTGATGGATAATTCGATCGAGGTCTGAGGAAATTGGATTGCAATCATGTCTCTTATACGGTTTTAAACACATTTAGACTCGGGTTATTTAATCACTTACTCATTCCAGTATTTGACACATTTTTTCAATTAAATAAATTTAATTATAAAAATATCATGTCTGCTTTAACTGTATATTACTATCAGGAGTAATGCCAAAGCCAAAAACCGATCGCCCCCCGCACCCCAAAATTCTCACGCGCATTCCCACCCTTTCGCCCAAGTTATTCCCCAAGACACTGGTCAGCCCGGTCAACAGCGCTATCCTAGTAGTTATATAGCCCTTAAACCCGATCGACCCGGAGGCCCCTTGTTTAGCCTAGTTCAAAACAATTCTCGCAAAGGAGAAATTCTAGAGGTCGTCTTCCGCAACGGTTGGGACTACATGAAAAGCCTCCTAACCGGCCGCAAAACCGACGCACCCAGTCTCCCAACTCCAGCAGTTCTCCGCAACATCCTCGTCCAATTAGGGCCAGTTTTTGTCAAATTAGGACAATTGCTGAGCACCCGTCCTGACCTTTTGCCGGCCAGCTATATCGAAACTCTCTCCACGCTACAAGCGGAAGTGCCGCCCGTACCGTGGTCGCAAGTAGAAGCAATCGTCCGCCAGGAACTCACACAATCTCTCGAAAATACCTTCGCCAAATTTAACACCGAAGCCATCGCCGCAGGTTCGATCGCCCAAACCCACAAAGCTACTTTAAAAGACGGCCGCGAAGTCGCCCTCAAAGTTCAGCGCCCCGGTATTGATATTGTCATCGAACAAGACATCGCCGTGCTCCGAGGTTTGGCAGAACTTGTCATGCTCACAGACTTCGGTCAACAATACGATATTGTGGCCCTAGCTGAAGAATTTGCGATCGCCCTGCGTGCAGAATTAGACTTCATTCAAGAAGCCAGCTACACAGACGAACTGCGCCGCAATTTATCTAAAAGTAAATGGTTTGACCCCACACAAGTTGTCTTACCAGAAATTAACTGGGAGTTGACCACAAAAAAACTCTTAGTAATGGAGTGGCTGAACGGAGTCCCGATTTTGTTAGGCGATTTGCAAGGAATTCGCCACAAAGGAGATATAAATGCCGAACGCGAAGATATTACAACGCTGCTTTGCCGCGTTTTCTTCCAGCAGTTATATATCGACGGCTTCTTTCACGCAGACCCGCATCCGGGAAATTTATTTTATCTCAAAGACGGCCGGATAGCTTTGCTCGACTGCGGCATGGTCGGCCGATTAGACCCGCGCACTCAGCAGAATTTGACAGAAATGTTGCTGGCCATTGTGGATTTAGACGCTCAGCGCTGCGCTCAATTAACATTGGAAATGGCAGAATTTGCTCAGCCTACAAGTTTAGTTAATCTAGAGAACGATTTAGCTCGAATGCTCCGCAAGTATTACAATGTGAGCTTGTCGCAAATGAACTTGTCGGAAATTTTTTATGAGGTGCTAGAAATCACCCGCAAAAATAAAATTCGGCTTCCCAGCAATCTCGGTTTGTATGCAAAAACTCTAGCTAATCTGGAAGGACTGGCGCGCTCTTTTAATCCCCGATTTAATATTGTAGAGCAGGTCAAACCGCTGATGACCGATATGTTTCGGCGTCAGTTATTCGGAGATGACCCGATACAAGCTTTGTTGAGAACTGCCCTGGATCTGAAAAGCTTGTCTTTGCAATCCCCGCGACAGGTGGAAGTGCTTTTAGACCGGGTTACTTCGGAAACTTTGAAGTGGAACTTGACACTAAAAGAACTCGATCCGCTGCGTCGCACTCTGGGGGATTCTGCGAACCGACTTTCTTTTAGTATTGTTGTGGGTTCGCTGATTATAGGGGCGGCAATTATTTCTTCTAACGCACAAAGTTCTCAGCTATCTTTTCTGAGCACTGGTTTGTTTGGGGCGGCGAGTTTTTTGGGTTTTTGGTTAATTATTAGCATTCTCAGGTCAGGGCGTTTGCGGAGTTGATTGAAAAGGGGAAATAGGGAAAATCATGAGATATAGCAATCCTTTCGGAAAACGCGCAACGGGCTTTTTTGTGAAGGAACCGCGAACACGCTATTGACGCGAATCTTGAGAAGAGAAGAGAAAGATTTCACAATTGATGGCAGCAGTGCTATAGCATACTCAACTGTTAAGCAACATCTCTGACTTAAGATAGGCGATCGCCCGCCGCAGCTAAGTCTAAGCTAGAAATTGTTCGATCGACCTAATTGAGGAAAAAAAGATGAGTAGCGGTCACGCCAGCCATAAAGGCTCTTCCACAAAACCCAATACCAACACTAACGGTCAAATTACATCCCCTGACGACCAACCCGCTGACCCGCTAAATCAAGAAACATCCGGTTATCCGTTCCATAACGAAGCAATGGAAAATCCTGTTGCCACCGCGCGGCCCGACGAAGAGGCTGAGTCTGGCGAAGAACAGCAATAGTTATCGGGAAATTGGGTTTAAAACCCCGTCCTTCTAGGACGGCTTGAATTTCTTAAACCAATTCCAAAAATTTAGAGAATTGCTGGTTTTTGTGGTTGACTATAAAAGTCAAGGTTAAACTCGCAACGCCCTCGTGAAACAGGTACTCAGACACACTTTTAGGCGTAAACCGGGGGACAAAGAGCGGCGAAAACTCTTAAAACAGCTAGGGGCTTAATACAGCCTCATAACCAGAAAAACAAACAATTCACTTTTTGTTAGGTAGGGTAGGGCATACCCGAACTCTAGGTCAATATCCTAGTACGCTTTTGGAGATAGACCCTAGGCGGGTGACAGCGAATCAGGCTCGTTAATTGGTAGGATTTCTACGGTTAAAAGGTCTGAGTATTGCCGCAAGGACGTAGCACTTAAAGGTCAGTCGCTGAATTAAGAATCCCCACACCTTTAGGTTGGGGAGTGTCAAATCGATTAAATTGTCATCGATATGCTATCTGCGGCGCGGTTGATTAGAGGTTTGATAAAAATTAGGTTTGTACTAATTACATCTTGCACCTGTCCCCAGAGTCCGCCAGCGAGTTCAATCTCTGGTGGACTATTTGGGCAGGTTCAGTAGTACCTCACAGCTTCAGAACAAAGGACTAAAGTCCTTACTACAAAACTATTTAACCTAAAATTTAACTTAGGAATTATTGATAAATGAGCGAGATTAACCAACTATTTCAAAAGGACAAATTGCCGGAATTGGGGTTAGTCTGCATTACAACATCCGATGCAGTGCGCTTTCGCACTGTCACCCGGAAGCGACTTTTACAGCTTTCGGAAACTGAACAAGAAACAGTATTGCGCGAGCTTTATACAGACAACTTAAAACGACTTGACAAAGCGATCGACTTCTGTTGCGTTAATCACATTAAGCTCTACCGCATGACTTCTGCACTGTTCCCTTTTGCAGATACACATTTGGGGGAAGCAGTGCTACACTCCATGACTGAGGAATTGCAAAAGACGGGCGATCGCGCTCTTTCTTTGGGCATCCGTTTGGTACTCCACCCGGATCAATTTGTTGTACTCAGTTCTGACAAGCCTGATGTCGTTAAAAACAGCATTAAAATTCTGGCAACTCATGCTTTAATTATGGATAAGTTGGGACAACCCCGATCGCCCCAGGCACTGATGAACATTCACGGCGGCAAGAGCGATCGCACTTCGCAACTCAAGTCTGTCATCCGCGATTTACCCGAATCAATTCGATCGCGCTTAACCTTTGAAAATGACGAATACGCTTACAGTTCCTCGGAAATTTTAGAAGTTTGTCTCGATACCGGCGTACCAATGGTTTTTGACGCCCACCACCACGTCATTCACGAACATTTAGAAACTTACGACGATCCCAGCGTCGCCGAAATGCTCGCAGCAGCCCGCACAACTTGGTCTGTTCCTGAATGGCAATTAGTGCATATATCGAATGGCAGAGAATTTTTTGCCGATCCGCGCCACAGCGATTTAATTACAGAAATGCCTAATTGCTATTATCAAGCTCCTTGGATTGAAGTAGAAGCTAAATTCAAAGAATTAGCTATTGACAAGTTGCGCGCCGAATGGTTGTCTGCGAATGTTCCACAATTTAGCAATGTCTCTTAGGGTGGGGTTTTACAAACCATCTTTGTTTAACACCAATCATCTCGAAAATTCACCCCCACCCAATGATAAATCGCAAGAACAGGCAAGATGCCTGTTCCACAAAGAATGAATTTTATTGTGGGGTGTCCCGCAAGAACAGGCAAGATGCCTGTTCCACAAAGAATGAATTTTATTGTGGGGTGTCCCGCAAGAACAGGCAAGATGC
>NZ_JAUBTI010000064.1:0-30140 GCF_036702415.1 Microcoleus sp. D3_18a_C4
GAATTTAACAGGCTTCTCAATTCACATATCATTTCCCGTCTGTTTTGTCAACTCCTGATACTGAACCGACGCCCTAGTAGTCAGTAGTCAGTAGTCAGTAGTTAACGGTCAACTGTCAACTGTCAACTGTCAACTGTCATTCTCAACTCAAAACACTAACGGCTTGGCTAACTTCCTCAAGTTTTTGAACAACTTGACCGCTGCTGAGTAAAGTTTCGGCCTCAATTAAAGCCGAGTTCACATCCAAACAAACTCCGCTGCGCCACAGATAAAATCCGCCGTTCCAGATAGCAGATTGCATCAATTCCGAGGGTTTTCCCAGCAACACTTCCTGCATTTGTTTTAATAACTCAGAGGTTGATTCCAAGGCTGGATTTGTGCTGCTAAAACCGTACTCTCCGTGGGCTAAAAGCACTCGTTCAAACTCGGCATCCGGCTTAGCAATGCCGATAATCGCAGTACGATCGCGCGGCAAATCGCAGCTTCCCTCCAATCCTTTGACTGTGGTATAATTTTTGATTCCGCGCAGCTCAAAGGCTTTTTGAAACATACCTTCTGTGGGCGGGTGGACGTAGCCCGATATAACGTTAACGTCGCCGGTACAGGGACACCACATCAACTCCATTGTCGAAAAAGGTGGCCGTTTTCCAATTTCGCGCCGGTAGGGAACTAAAGCGGCGGCTTGAGGAAAATGCTTGGGAAGGTAAACAAAACCCAAACCCGTCTTGTCAAAAACTTGCTGGACTTTTTCTAAACTCAGTTTTCTCCAGTCAACGCCCAAACCGCGCCAAATTTCAATCAGGGGAATGCCTTCCTTGGTTGGCATGGTATCCCCCCCGTGCATGATGGTTGGGACGCCAGAGGCGGCTAAAATTAGGGCCGTTAAAGGGCTAATTGGAGCCGTGCGCGATCGCCCGTCGTAAGCAACACCAAACACGGCGACGGTAGAGACGGCAAACCCTTTTTCTCGGTTTGGGGGGGCAAGCATAGGGCCCAATTCTTCATAAGCATCGAGCATTCCGGCTAATTCTTCCCCAGTGGGCCGTTTAATGCGGTGGGAAATCATAAAAGCTCCGATTTGAGCCGGTGTTGCTTCTTGGAGTAGCATCATCCGCGTGGCTGCTGCTGCTTCGGAGCGAGTTAAGTTTTCTCCTGTGTGTACTCCGCTGCCAATTTTTCGCAGCAATTCTCTAAATGCGTCACTCATAACTTTTGAAGTTGGTAATTGGTAGTTTGTAGTTAGTAATTGGTAATTGGTAATTGGTAGTTAGTAATTGGTAAGATTTGAATCAGTTTCAATTTAAAATTCCCAAAATTCCGTTCAAAATTATCGAATTAAGTCCCTGATTTTTCTAGCTTGATTAAATCAAATGGCGGCACAAATTCGCGTACCAGATTCCAGAAATGGGCGATCGGCGGAATTTGCATTCGATCGTGAGTTGTCACCAACACGACTTCGCGAGTCCAAGTGGGATCTGCTGCCAATTGACCGATCGTCGAAACCTTGGAATTTGACCGATCTGGGGCGATCGACCGAATAGCTAAAGTGCGATCGCCCTTGGCGTCCACCAAAGCTGAATGCGGCAGCAAAGCAATCAATTCTCCCTGTCGCACCACACCCCGAAAAGCATCAAGAGTGTTGAGTTCCAAAACAGCATGAAGTTTAGCACCCATGCGTCCAAATTGTTCTTGCACCATCCGCTGCATTCCGTACCCGTCCTTAAACACCACTTGCGGGTAACAAATCAATTCCGGCCAAGGTACTCGATCGTACTGGGCCAGGGGATGACCCGCCGCCATCAACACCTCGATCGGCTCATTGTAGAGCACCTCAACCAACATTTCCGGGGCTTGAGTAAAATGGCGGTTGTTCATCACCACCGCTATGTCCACCAAACCGTCTTTGAGAACTTTCAGAGCTCGATCGCTACCGAGGGCAGTCACCCGCAATTGCACGTCTGGATAGTCGCGGCAAAACTTTTGCAGCACAGGCGGCAAATAAGCAGCGCAAACCGAGTGAATCGCAGCCACGCAAAGTTCCGGCTGCTTTCCCGCCCGTAAGTCTCCCAATTCTTCAGCAGCATTTCGCCAAGTCTGACAGATTTTGCGAGCGTGAGGTAGCAGGCATTCCCCTCCCACAGTCAGTTTCGCGTGGGCGGTGCGGTGAAACAGCGACAAACCCACTTCCGCTTCTAATCCCTGCACTTGGCGGCTAATAGTCGATTGGGTAACGCCACACTTCCGGGCCGCTTGCTGAAAGCTACCAGTTTCAGCAACTGAAAGAAATGCTTGAAGCTGCTCTAAGCGCATGGATGTTTAATTCGAGATGGTTTCAGAAATTTTACAGGAATATAATCTGTGACATTAACCGATTTAGTAGAAGAGTTTAGTACACTTTGATACAGGTACCGATTAGTTTTGATTCTGGGGCTAGACAAGCCAAGGCATTAGCAATTGACACTGCCCCGTCAGAAAGATGCGGGATGCTTGGCTGTTTCTTTGTGTATTATAAAACTTTATTAAGTTTGTAAACAGTAGTAAGCAATGGTAGTATCATATAGTCAGGAAGATCAACTGAGAGAATGATTGCGCTCGTTAAAAAATGGAGAGTCTGAATGCAACTAGCAGAGAGACACATCATTAAATCCACAGAACATCGTTTCGCTCCGATCGATAAATTAGCCTTTCAATCAAAAAATCTCTACAATGCTGCCAACTACGTTATCCGCCAAAACTTTATATATGGATGGGGATATCTCAATTACAACAAAATGGATCGGTTGATGAAATCTCATCCAGCATATAACGCGTTACCAGCAAAGGTAAGTCAACAAATATTGATGAGATTGGACAAGAATTGGCAAGGTTTTTTTGAAGCCATTAAAGTTTACAAAACTGAGTCCACACAATTTAAGGGACGCCCAAAAATCCCCAAGTACAAAGATAAAATCAAAGGACGAAATATTGTCATTTATACGATGCAGGCGATTAGTAGCAAGCAATTGAATAAAGGAATTATCAAGCTTTCAGGTACTAATATTTTAATTAAAACCCAGGTAAAACCAGAGCAGATTTGTCAAGTTAGATTGGTTCCCAAATGCGATTCCTATGTAATAGAGGTAATTTATAATGCTTGTACTGATCCCAGTCGAAGTGAACCGGAGTCCACCTTCAATGAAAACCAAAAACAGTCTATAGCTAGTATTGATTTAGGATTGAATAATTTAGTGGCGTTAACTTCAAATCAGCCGGGATTTCTTCCTTTACTGATTAACGGGCGACCAATGAAATCAATTAATCAATTCTATAACAAGCGTAAAGCACATCTACAATCTCAATTAAAAGGTCGGCGTAAAACCTCATCACGCATTCAACGCCTAACTCGTTGTCGAAACCAGAAAATCGATAATTACTTGCACTCATCGAGTCGTGACATCATCAATATTTTAAGAGAACGAAAGATTGGGACTCTGATAATTGGTAAAAATGTAGAATGGAAAAACGAGATTAATTTGGGGAAACAAACTAATCAGAACTTCGTAACAGTTCCTCATGCTCGATTGATTGAGATGTTGGAATATAAGGCGGCATTGGTTGGAATAAGAGTGATGGTGCAGGAAGAATCATATACTTCTCAATCCAGTTTCCTGAATTTAGACCCGATTCCTGTTTACGGGGAGAATGGTGCTGATTATGTCTTGTTTAGTGGTAAACGAATTAAGAGAGGATTGTACAAAACATCGAGCGGTCGATTAATTAACGCCGATGTTAATGGCTCTTATAATATCTTAAGAAAAGCAATCCCAAATGCTTTTAGCAATGGGATAGGGAGCTGCGTAGTTCAGCCAAGGCGGGTTAATCCGCTCGAAGTGAAAGTGAAAGGGGAGGGACTTCATGCCTCCCACGTCATCCAATAAATGACTATACTTTTACAAGCTATAAACTAGAAATTAGCGGGTCAGCAACACAAGTGCAACTAGGATCGATCGCACAGGAAAGCCGAAATGCTGCAATTTATTAAGCATTTATTAAGATTATGTCATTTAACCACAATTTTATTCCGCAAGATGGCTGTTGCCAGTGGCAACCCCAGTTGATGGGACTGCACGCCGTCAGCGATGTGTTAATTGCCTTGGCTTATTATTCAATTCCAGCAATTCTGACATACTATGCCCGCAAGCAGCGAGACGTGCCTTTGAGCAAGGGGTTTCTCCTATTGGGAGCCTGGTTTTTCTGCGGCGGGACAACTCACTTGATGCAAGTTTGGATGCTGGTGCATCCCAGCTACTGGCTGTCAAGTTCGATCGCCGCCGTTACCGCTATCATCTCTTTGTGGGCTGTAGCGTCCCTGATACCCTGGGTTCCTCCAGTGTTGGCTTGGGCTGGGGCGGCGTCTTTTCCAGGAAATACGGCGCTGGAATCTGAAAAGGTCGAGCGACTGCAAGCCGACTCTGTTATTACAAATTCCGTCCCCTCCCTCACAACCGAACTCCAGCAAATTAACCAGCAATTGCTTGCAGAAATAACGCAGCGCGAGCGAGTCGAGGATCTCCTGCTTGACACTGTAGGCAAGCTGCAAGAAAGCGAAGAACGCTTCCGCGTTTTTCAGGAATTATCTCTAGACGGATTTAACGTATTCCGCAGCATTCGCGACGAATCCACAATTGTGGATTTTGAATGGGAATACGTCAATCCCGCAGCGGCAAAAATTCAGCATAGTACCCCGGACGAATTAATCGGCAAGCGATTGCTGCAAGTGCTGCCGGGGCATAAAGATAGCGGTTTGTTCGACCGTTACGTGCAAGTTGTAGAAACAGGAATTACCCTCGATACCGAGATTTATTACAACAACGAAGGCATTGTCGGCTGGTTTCGGATTATGACCGTTAAATTGGGCGACGGGATTGCTATTTCTTTTGGCGATATTACTAAGCGCAAGCAAGTAGAATCATCCCTGCGCGAGGCGCTGCAAAAACTCACTTCTCATTTTGAAAATACGCCCCTAGCGGTGATTGAGTGGGATAAAAATTTTCGTCTCAGCGGGTGGTCGCCGGCGGCCGAGAAGATTTTTGGGTGGGAAAAAATAGAAGTGTTAGGCAAGCATTTTAGCGAATGGAACTTTATTTCTAAGGGCGATTTTGAAGAGGTAAAATCGGCAATTTATAGTTTAAACCAACCAGAAAATCGCTGCAATGTAGTTCGCAACAGCAATTATAATAAGTCGGGTTCGTTGGTACACTGCGAATGGTACAATTCGGCTTTTTACAGCGATTCGGGACAGTTGATATCGGTGCTGTCTCTGGTTTTGGACGTGACGGAACGCTTTAAATTTCTGGAAGTGCTGCGACAGTCTGAAGAGCGGTTTCGGATTGCGGCAGAAAGTGCCAGCGATTTGATTTACGAATGGGATATCGAAACCGGGATCGTGCTGTGGTTCGGTCACGTAGACCAACATTTGGAGTACGAAAAAGGCGGATTTCCGAGGACAAGAGCAGCTTGGAACAGTATCTTGCACCCGATCGACCGCGATCGAGTTTTAGCCGCGGTCGATCGGTATTTGAGTGCGCCCGACAGTTCTGCCACCCCATTTTTTCAGGAATACCGGGTTCAGTGCCAACGGGGCGGCTTGCTCTATTGGATCGATCGGGGCAAAGCAGTGCTTGACAAACAAGGCAATCCCTGCAAATGGATCGGCGTGATTAGCGACATTACCGCTCGCAAAGAGGCCGAAGAACAGCGGAACCTAGCCTTGGCCAGGGAACAGGCTGCCCGTCGCCAAGCCGAAGCCAGCGAACAGTTGTACCGCGTCCTCGCTGAAGCCATCCCGCAAATAGTTTGGACTGCCACAGCCGACGGCTGGCTGGACTACTACAACCAGCGCTGGTTTGAATATACGGGCTTGACGCTGGAGGAAACTCAAGGCTGGGGGTGGCAGCCAGTTTTGCATCCAGATGACGTGGAAAACTGCCTAGAACGCTGGAAGACCTCCGTGCAGACGGGGAGGACTTACGAGGTGGAATACCGCTTTAAACGGGCATCTGACGGGGCTTACCGCTGGCATCTGGGCAGGGCATTGCCCGTGCGGGATGCTGAGGGGAAAATTATCAAGTGGTTCGGGACTTGTACGGATATTGACGATCGCCAGCGAGCGACCCAAACAGCCTATTTTCGCGCTCAAGCTTTGGCTGTGCTGTCGTCGGCTTCCCTGGATTACGAGGAGGCGCTGCAAGGTTTGGCAGATTTAACAGTACCGGCGCTGGGGGATTGGTGCTGCGTGCATTTGCTCGATGCCGACGGCTCGATCCGCTTGCACGCAGTTGCTCATTCAGATCCGAGCAAAGTCGCTCTGCTGTGGCAAATCGATCGGCGTATGCCGCTAGACCCCCAGGGACGGCACGGAGTAGCAAAGGTGCTGCGGACTGGGGAGTCGAAGCTATACGCAGAAATACCGGAATGGGTGATCGAGGCGGTTGTGCCCGACAGGGAACTGCAGTTGGTGCTGCGATCCCAATCCCAGGTGCTGTCGGCAATCTGCGTGCCGCTGATCGCTCGCGGGCGGACGCTGGGAGCGATTTCGCTGCTGTGCGGGGAGTCGGGCCGCCGCTGCGGGGAGAGCGATTTGGTTTTGCTGGAGGATTTGGCGCGGGATGCGGCGGTGGCGATCGACAATGCGCGGCTTTACCGGGAAGCAGCCGAGGCCAACCGGATTAAAGACCAGTTTTTGGGAACGCTTTCTCACGAGTTGCGGACGCCTCTGAACGCGATTTTGGGCTGGGCCCAGATGCTGCGGCAGCGCCAGATGAGTGCTGAAAAAACGGCTGTGGGTTTGGAGACTATTGAGCGAAACGCGCGGTTGCAGACTCAGATGATTGAGGATTTGCTCGACGTTTCCCGGATTGTGAGCGGCAAAGTGTGTTTGAAGCTGTTCCCGGTGGATTTGGCACGGATTGTAGAAATGGCCGTGAAGGCGCTGAGCCTTGAGGCTGAAGCTAGGGGAATTGAATTGGTGAGTTTTTGCAGCGAAGGGGTGAGCTCGGTGAGGGGCGATGCTACTCGTTTGCAGCAGGTGGTGTCTAATTTGCTCTCGAATGCTATTAAGTTTACGCCGCCGTCGGGTCGCGTGGAAATAAGGCTCTCGGAGGATGGGGAACCGGGAGCAGCGGGTGGCGCCCTCTTGTCTGGGCCGTCTCCGGTTCACTCTGTTTCGATCGTTGTCAGCGATACGGGAATTGGCATTAGCAAGGAGTTTTTGCCGTTTGTGTTCGATCGCTTCCGCCAAGCTGACAGCACTTCTACGCGCAATTACGGCGGGCTGGGACTGGGATTGGCGATCGTCCGCCATCTCGTGGAACTCCACGGCGGGACTGTCTGGGCCGAAAGTCCTGGGGAAGGACTCGGCTCGACTTTCGGAGTGCGGCTGCCAATAACAAAAGTCAACAGTTAACTGTTAACTTTTGTTATTGGTTACTGGTTATTCGTTATTTTATTGATGCCAGAACTTTGCTCTTGAGCGTAAGATTCATTGGTAAAATAGTAATGGCTGTGCGGTTCGTTTTTAGGACTTACTCCATTTACCACTAAGCCCAGAACGTGTTGGCTTGATTTCTTCAATAGCTCCTTCGCAAAAGCCACAGTACCAGAATGAAGAACTCCAGGTCGCACAACCAATAAAATCCCATCTGCTTTATTCCCCAGAATCAGAGCATCAGCAGCAACATTCAGAGAAGGAGCATCAACGATCACGGCATCATAAGTAGCCGAAAATTGCTTAATTAATAAAGTGAGCCGCTGGGAGTCCAACAGAGCCATTGGATTAGGCGGAATTACTCCGCAAGTGAGTATATCTAAATTATCCATGACTTGGGCGATCGCATCCCCAAACCCAGCTTGTCCGACTATCACATTGCTCAAGCCTACTTGATTGGGAAGTTCCCAAATCCGATGTTGAACTGGACAGTGCATATCCGCATCTACCAGCAAAACCTTCCGTCCTAATTGAGCTATAGCTACAGCCAAATTAGCCGATACAGTAGACTTGCCTTCTTGCGGTAGCGAACTACTGACAACAATCACTTTCAGCTCTTTATCCGAACTCAGGAACCTCAGATTTGCCTGAAGCATTCGGTAAGCAGCACTGCTCGAAGTATGAGGATTATCTCTAACAACAATCTGTCGGGGAGATGCCTCTAAATCCAGGGAAGTAGATTTAAGCCGCCAGGCCTTGCGCCGAGGATTTTTTTCAGACTTTTTATGAAAAGGAATCACTCCCAACAAAGTAAACCCAAATAATTCCCTCGCCTCTTCAATAGTTTTCACGGACTTATCTTGAGACTCTAAAAGCAGCGCCGCAGCTATAGCCAGCAGAGTTCCCAACAAGCCGCCAGATACCAGCAATAAAGACTTGCGAGAACGCACTGGTTCTTCAGGGACACTCGGATTTTGGATAATCCGAGCATTCCCCACTTGCTGATTTTCAGTAATCCGAATTTCCTGGAGTTTTTTTTGCAATTCCTGATAATCAGCTTCGGCTTCTTGGAGTTTTCTTTCCAGTTCCCGCTTTTCCTTCTCTAGCTTAGGCAAAACTTTTACCCGCTGCTTGTAAGCAGCTAGAGCATTTGAGAGAATAGTAACTCGCTCAGCCAAACCCTGGCGTTCTACATCTACCTTGATAAATTCTTCGATTAGTTTTGGTTTCACATCTCCTATCTGTAAACTTTGATTTTGCAACGGCTGATCCCCGCCTAAAACTTGTTGTATTTGTTTGTCTAGTAAAGCTTTCATCGTAGCTTTCTTATTTTCTAACCTAGTTATTATAGGCGAATTGTCCAGGTAGCGATTTTGCTCAATTGCTAACTGCCGCTCTATTTGTTTGTACTCTTTCAGAGCTTCCTGCACAGTGCTAGATTGGCTGAGGGTGCTGGCGGTCAATGCTTGCTGGGGATTCATTTGTAACTCGTATTCAAATGCTTTGGACTTAGCACTGGCATTGAGCAAATCCGACTTAGCTTGGTCGATTTGACTTTCTAGTCCTGCCATAACTGCCACGGCTGATTTAGCTTCTTCTTCAAGATTTACGACTTTATTCTCTTCTTTAAATTTGCTCAATTCTGCCGCTGCTTTCCGCATAGCTTGGTCGGAATTAGGCAGTTTTTTTTCAATAAACTGTCGAACAGACACAGCTTCTAGGCGATTCACTTTTTGATTGTTATCTATATAAAAATTCATCAGGGTTTTTACGACATCGGCTGCTACTTTTGGGTTTTGGTGTTTGTATGAAACCGTTAGGATATCAGCTCCCCGAATAGTAGCTACTGTCAGTTTCTTTAAAACCTCTTTTGTTTTCACAGGATTATTTGTTTCGTCTTTTAACTGAAGCCTATTTATCGTTTTTTCAACATTTTCTAGAGAACGAATCAGTTCGATCTCGGTAGTCAGAGGGTTACTTTGCTCCGCCGCCGGAGTCAACTGTCCAATTTCTTTTCCCAATTCTGTTAAAGCAGAGCCAGCAGTTGTTTTCTTAAATAACAGCTTTCCTTCTGCTTCATAAACTGCTTTTTCCTTCAGCGTGGCGTAGGTGGTGAGTGCCACAACCGAGGCAAATACAGCTAAGGCTGGCAGCCACCGGCGCTTGAGAATCTGCCAGTATTCCGGAAATCCGATACCACTTTCAGTTGATTCCATCTGTTACTCCAGAAAAATGATTTTTTGTAAACTCTAACACCCTAGGGCGTGTGTTCAAACTATAACCACAACAGACAAAGGCGAGCGTAATCATGGCTGTATAATTTCCAGCCAATTTCTCATATCGGGTAGCAATACGTCTCCATTGCTTGAGTCGGTTGATAGCAGATTCAACTATATTGCGTTGACGGTAGATTTCACGGATAAAAGGATCGCGACGTAGTTCCTTTGAAAGTCGTGGGATGGTAAAACGGATATTTATGATACCTCGCCCACGTAGATCGCGAAGGATGCGACGATGTGCGATCGCCTTTGTCTGCTTTGTAAAACTTATCTAAACTTGTCTAAACTCATTTTTAGACACAATTCGAGTTCACTTCCTACGCTGTTGGGTAGACGGCTAATCCCAAGATAAGTAGGCTATCCCCCAATAGCCTTGGGTTCCCAGTTTAAAATATTTAAACTCGCATTCACATCACGATCTAAAGATCTCCCACAAGCAGGACAGTCAAAAGTCCGAACGCTTAGTGGCATATCTTTTTTATGGCCACAATTAGAACAGGTTTTAGAGCTAGGGAACCATTGATCTACCAGCACTAAAGTTGCTCCATACATTTTGCACTTGTAATCAAGTTGGCGTTTGAATTCGTAAAATCCTATATCTGATATTGCCCCAGCTAACTTGTGATTCGCCATCATGCCTTTTATATTCAAGTCTTCAATCTTAATTAGCTTGAAATTTTGGGCGGTGGGAGTTGTTAACTTGTGAAGAAAATCTAGGCGAATGCAAGCTATCCGCGCGTGGAGTCTGCTGATCTTATTATAGGTTTTGCGTTGGTTTTGGGAGCCTTTTACCTGTTTTGAGGCTTGGCGCTGCAAAGTAGCAAGTTTGGTTTTCGCACGGGCTTTTAAGGGTTTTGGTGCATCAAAGACCTGCTGGTTTGACAGCGTGGCCGCATATTTAATGCCCACATCGATTCCCACGGATGCCTGAGACTGTTGAACTGGTAAACGTTCGGCATCAACACAGAAGGAAACAAACCAACGACTTCCTTCTTTTGAAATCGTAAAAGTTTGAGACACGTAACCGCATTCTAGGGCTTCGTAGAGCCGAAAAGTTCCCAAGGTAGGAATCTTTATGGTGTTGCCAGCGCTTAGTAGAACTTTTCCGTTAGACGAATCGACTGTAAAAGATTGACCGTCTCGGCGACTAGCGAATCTTGGATGACCTGCTTTCCCAGATCGATACCGACTAAACGCATCTTTTAGATCGATCAACGCATTTTGGTAAACTCGACTAGACAACTGGTTCATCCAGCCGAATTCAGGCTTTTTCTTGACGTAGTTGGTAAGAACTTTTTTGACTTCGTTGATTACCTTCGAGTCGGTAAATTTCCCCTCACTATACATTTGAGTTCGCAGGCTTAATCCAAAATTAAATACTACACGCCGGAATCCTGCGTGTCTTGCCATCAAAGTCGCTTCGTTGTTATTCAATTTTAGCGCTCGTTTAACGGCAAACATAGAACTTCCTCAAGGGCGATTAAGTATGGATAAGTTTAGCGAACTATTTGGCACTTAAGTCTTGCTCATTATTGAGGATATCCACTGTATCACTTAAGTCAAGCACTGTCATAGTTTTAACACATATATCGTTGGCCATCCCCCTAGAGAAATATTTTTGGGTGAAATTATGTAAATAATTGTAAAGTTCTGAGCGATCGAACCAGTAGTAGGAGAAGATAGACGCAGCAATAAGGTGGCATCTATAAATTTTAGCTGAAAAAATCCTCTCCCAAATGAAATCAAGAGACGGGACATATTCTTGATAATCTCTCCTTAACCATAATATCACTTGAGTTAGGCCCGACGATTAAAAGGTTGATTAATTTCAGGGGAGAGTGTGGTATAAAAAACTACCTCAACATTAGGTACTCGATCTACTTACGGTAAAGTTGTTGTCTAATAGGGTCGGAAGAATATGATCAGAAAAAAAATTAGCAAAGTGTTGGTGGGATTAAGAACCCGTCATTTTTTGATAATCGATGCAATTTGTTTTGCGATCGCACCGTTACTGGCCTTGGAAATTCGTTTAGATGGCATATTGGATCTGACTCCCTACTTACAGAGCCTAGCGGTAGTTACAGTATTATTTGTAGCAGTCAAACTTATAGTATTTTATGCCGGCGGCTTCTACAAGCGTTACTGGCGGTATGCGGGCCTGGAAGAAATGGCACAAATAACGATGCTGATAGGTATATCCCTAGCAGGGGAAATTATCTTGTTCCAAGAACTATACCAGCTAAATAATTCGCCGATCGCAAATCTGCCACGCTCGCTGCCGCTACTAGACGCTATGATCAGCTTTTTGTTAGTGGCGGCGATTCGTTTCAGCATTCCAGCCCTGGAAAGATGGAACCAAAAATCGTGGAAAGTTCAGCAACGCGAGCGCGTCCTGATAGTCGGTGCGGGCAGTGCAGGCACATCTCTGATGCAAACGATGCAGAGGAGCCCAGAGGTAGGACTAGAGCCAATCGCTTTCATAGACGACGACCGCAAAAAAATCTCCAAGCAGATTGGCAGACTGACTGTAGTCGGCAATCGCTGTAACATTCCGGAGGTAGTTCGATCGCTAAATATCGACAAAGTTATGATTGCCATCCCCTCAGCTCCGGGAAAAGAGATTAGGGAGATCGTAGAAATTTGTCAGTCAATTGGAATTCCAACCAGCACCCTCCCCGGCCTCAATGAAATCATCAACGGTCGTGTCAGTTTAGGTAGCCTCAGAGATGTACAGATTGAGGACTTGCTCCGCCGCGAACCCATCCAAACCGATGTTGAGAAAGTCTTGGGATTGATGGGAGGTAAGAAAGTTCTAATTACCGGTGCGGGTGGCTCCATCGGCAGCGAACTTTGTCGGCAAATATTAAAGTGCGCTCCTGCGGAAATCATCATCGTCGGACACGGAGAAAATTCTGTATTCAACATTCAACAAGAATTAGGAAAAGCCCTGTCAGAACTCAAAAAAACCAGCCCAACCCCAACAGATATTACTCGCGTGACAGCCTTTATGGCCGATATTCGCTTTCGCGAGCGCTTAGAGTACGTTTTTCTAACAGTGAGACCAGACATCATTTTTCATGCGGCCGCTCACAAACACGTACCCATGATGGAATTAAACCCGCCGGAAGCGATTACTAACAACGTGCGGGGGACGAAAAATCTCCTGGATCTGGCATTGAAATACAATGTGCAACAATTTGTGATGATTTCCACCGACAAAGCGGTGAATCCAACTAGCATTATGGGAGCTAGCAAAAGAGTTGCCGAAATGCTGGTGCTGCAAGCAGCCAAAAAAAGCAAAAACCCCTTTGTAGTGGTTCGTTTCGGTAATGTTCTTGGCAGTCGAGGTAGCGTCGTACCTACTTTCAAGCGACAAATTGCTGAGGGCGGGCCGATCACAATTACCCATCCAGATATCACTCGCTATTTCATGACAATTCCCGAGGCAGTTCAACTGGTTTTGCAGGCAGCAGTCATCGGCAATGGCGGGGAAGTATTCATGCTGGAGATGGGGGAACCAGTCAGAATTTTTGATTTAGCAAAAGATTTGATTCAGCTCTCAGGATATGAAGTGGGTAAAGACATAGAAATCGCGTTTACAGGGCTGCGGCCGGGAGAAAAATTGTTTGAAGAACTGTTTATTCCGGGCGAGAAATACAACCGCACTAAACACGAAAAAATTCTGAGTCTCGGCAATGCCAGCCGCCTAGTGAAAGAAAATATTGACCCGGAAATAGAAGCCCTTTGTCAAGCAGGCGATCGCAATGATACCACTTTAATAGTCTCAATGTTACAGCAGTTAGTTCCTGAGTACGTACCAGGGTATTCAACCGCCAATTTGCAAGCCACTACAGCCCAAAAAACAACCCCTGTGGCAAAGATTAGCAGTGCAGCATCTATTCAGTTAGAGAATGATTTGCGAGTGGCTCTGGCAAATGAGGAGTTTCGGATTCACTATCAGCCGATCGTCTGCCTGGAAACTAATAAGATTAGTAGTTTTGAAGCGCTATTGCGCTGGCAGCACCCAAATCGAGGTTTGCTTTGGCCAGACGAATTCCTACCAGCGGCAGAAGAAACAGGCTTGATTGTTCCTATTGGCGAGTGGGTACTGCGGCAAGCTTGCAGCCAGATGCGGATTTGGCAGTCGCAATTTCGTCTTAACGCTCCTTTAACAGTCAGCGTGAATCTGACTAGCAAACAGTTTTTCCAAGCTGACTTAATCGAGACGATTGCCAAAATATTGAAAGAAACAAATCTCGATGCTCAGAGTTTGAGGTTAGAAATTCCTGAGTATGTTGTGACGGAAAATTCCGAGTTGGCTGGGTCTGTTTTTCTCAAACTTAAAACTTTAGGTGTGCAAGTACAAATCGACCACTGTGGTCTTAGTGATGTATCATTAACTCAGCTCTACCAATTGACGCGGCTGAAGTATGGGAAATTCGACAGTTTGAAGCTAGATTGCTCTCTAGTCACCGGCCTGGATGCTAGCAACCCCAACTTAGAAATTTTTCACAAAATTATTGCCATAACTCAGGAGTTAGGTATGGGCATGATTGCCACAGGAGTAGAAACGAGGTGGCAAATAGCTGAGCTCAAAGCTCTGAAGTGCGTCTACGGACAGGGATACTTTTTCTCGAAGCCTGTAGAAGGCTCTAAGGTAGAAAAATTGATTGGGGCTATGGCTGTTAAAAGTTAATGGGACATTTGTGAATAATTTTGAAAGGGGAAATACACGATTGGGAACTCACAAATTAGCAAGCAGGTAATTAGTTACTAATGCAACAGTTGAAACCACTAACATTACGCCGTAATTTTTCCTGGACTTTCACTGGCAACCTCATTTATGCGGCTTCCCAGTGGGGGATGTTGGTGGTGCTTGCTAAATTGGGCAGTCCTGAAATGGTGGGTCAATTTACCTTGGGATTGGCAGTGACAGCGCCTGTGGTGATGTTTACTAATCTGCAACTGCGAGGTATCCAAGCGACGGATGCGAAAGGGGACTATGTTTTTAGTGATTATCTGGGTCTGAGGTTAATTGGAACTGGGTTAGCACTATTGATAATTGCGGGCATTACGCTCAAAGCTGGATACCGAGGGGAGACATCCTTGGTGATTTTGACTATCGCACTGGCGAAATCCTTCGAGTCGATCAGCGACGTGTTTTACGGATTGATTCAACAGCACGAACGGATGGATAGGATTGCCATCGCCCTGATGATTAAAGGGCCTTTGTCGTTATTACTTTTAAGCATCGGAGTTTCCCTGACTGAGAGTGTTTTAGGGGGAGCGATCGGATTAGCAGTTGCGTGGGGTTTAGTTCTCTTCGGCTGGGATCTTCGCAATGGTAGATTAATTTTAAAGAATTCCTCGCACGGGAGAGAGGAAGAAAATTTATTAGTTGCCGATGCTGAACCTGCAAAAAGCCAAAATCCCTTGTACCCGCGCTGGGACGGAAAAACTTTGGCAAAGTTAGTTTGGCTGGCTTTACCCCTAGGTTTTGTGATGATGTTGATTTCGCTAAATACTAATATTCCTCGCTATTTTATCGAGCGGTATTTGGGCGAACGGGAACTGGGGATTTTCGCTGCAATGTCTTACCTGATGGTGGTTGGGCAGATGGTAGTGAGTGCGCTTGCGGAGTCTGCAAGTCCGCGGCTGGCAAAATATTATGCGGCGGGAAATAGCACTGCTTTTCGCAGACTTTTGCTGAAGCTGGTGGGGGTTGGCTTGATGTTAGGTGCGGGAGGCGTTTTTGTCGCTGTTGTTGCCGGCCCGGAAATCCTAACTTTACTCTATAAACCGGAGTATGCTGAGCGGGCTGATTTGTTCGCGTGGCTGATGGTGGCTGCGGGTATGGGTTACGTTTCTTCCTTTTTGGGTTACGGGATGACGGCAGCTAGATACTTTCGGGTGCAAATGCCTTTGTTTGTTTTGGTAACGGGGAGTTCTGCGATCGCTTGTTTCTGGTTAATTCCGACACAGGGAGTCCTAGGGGCGGCGATCGCGCTGATCGTTGGGGCGATCGTTCAAGCAGTTTTTAGTTTCGGAGTTATTATTCATGCACTATACCGACTCAACAAATATCAAGGAACCAAATCAAATATCGACTAAACAGCGTCCGATCCGCATTCTTCATGTTGTTGGCGGTATGAATCGTGGCGGAGTGGAAACTTGGCTGATGCACGTTTTGCGAAATATCGATCGCGATCGCTTTCAGATGGACTTTCTAGTTCACACTGAGAAACCCTGTCCTTACGACGACGAAGTGCGTGTTCTTGGTAGCAAGATTATCCCCTGCCTCAATCCTGAAAAACCTTGGCTGTACGCTCGCAACTTTAAACGAATTCTACGCGAATACGGGCCCTATGATATTGTTCACAGCCACGTTCACCACTTCAGCGGTTACGTTCTTTGGTTAGCAAAACAAGCAGGCATAGGTGTACGCATTGCCCAAAGCCATAACGATACCTCCTCGGTTCAGGCAAAAGCAGGATGGTATCGGCGTTTGTATCTCGCTTTAACAGAATGGTGTGTAGATCGCTATGCAACAGTTGGTTTAGGAGTTAGCTACAAGGCAGCGGGGTCTCTATTCGGTTCAGCATGGTCAACCGATCCGCGCAGGCAAATTCTTTACTATGGCATCGATCTAACTCCGTTCCAGTCTCCTGTCAATTCGGTTGCTATTCGGACTGAATTGGGTTTACCTGCGGATGCTTTTGCGATCGGTCACGTAGGCAGATTTATAGAACAAAAGAACCATCTGTTTCTCTTGGAAATTGTGGCGGAAGTTGCCAAACGAGAACCAAAAATGCGCCTATTACTGATAGGAGATGGTTCGTTGCGCCCAGAAATAGAACAAAAAGTTATTCAGCTTGGTTTGACAGACGTTATTATTTTCGCAGGTCTCCGACCCGACGTACCCCACTTAATGCTAGGTGCTATGGATGTATTCCTTTTGCCATCCTTTCATGAAGGGTTGCCTTTAGTATTGCTCGAAGCACAGGCTGCTGGACTTCCCTGTATTTTCTCCGATGTCATTACGGAGGAAGTCGATATTGTCAAGCCTCTGGTGCGGCGAATTTCCTTGTCGCGCTCGGCATCTGATTGGGCAGAGGAAGTTTTGTCAGCACGAGCCGATACATCAGCCATTACCCAATCGAATACCCTAGCGGTTTTAGAAAAGAGTTCTTTCAGTATTGAGATGAGTGTAAAAGAGCTAACAAAAGTGTATCAGGCTAACTTTCCTAGCTGCTAGCGTTAGTCATTTCTCCTAATTTTCTTTTATGTTAGACGTGCTGTTCTGGTTTAGCTTTTTCTATTGGACGGTGATACCATCGACCAAAACTCCGTGGTTTGAAATTGAATCGATACCTGTTAACGGCAAAGACATACTTCTTGTGGCAGTCGCTTGCATATTTTTGCTGTGGCCAAGGAGGAATAAACCGTCAAGTACCACTATGCCCCGACGGGAACACCTAATCACCGCCTTCCTCGAACCTTGGCATTATCACTTGCCGATTTTGACAGTTAGCCTGATATTTTACGCTACACTATCCCTTCAAGATAGCCGAATGGACCCGCGCGACGCTAAGGGAATGATTTGTACCCTGATATTGACAGCATCCAGCTTTTTGCTGGGCTATAATGCGATCGCCAAAAGACCAGTGGCATCTGTACGATCATTTCTCTGGCGACTTACAGTTTGTCTAGGTGCGGTGGGGCTGTTATACACAGCCACATCTTTATCATCCTTCCAATTGGCTGGTGTAAGAAGCGCGCTCATTAACGATACGACGGTGCGAGTACAAGGCCCGCTGTTTGGGTCAGATGATGGATATTTTGCGCTAATACCAGCTTTGGCCTTTGCGATTCAAGATATCATTCAAACTCCTACTCAACGTTTATTTAAGCTTGCCATTATTTTTGTTTTAATGCTGACTCTGATCGGTATGGGATCGCGGGGCGCACTGGTAATTCTTGGCTTATTTCTTGGTTTGATAATCTTGTTTAATAAAAATAAGAAGATTGCGGCTCTTGCTGCTCTGGGAGTGATTGTTTTCGTAATGATAGCAGGGCTAATAGTTTTGGCGACATCAAATAGTGGCAATCGCTTGCAATCCTTAGAAGACTCATCTCGTTCAGATACATACTCAACCTCTTTTAAGATTATAGGTAATCGGACTAACGACTTGAATATTTTGGGTTCAGGTTATGGCTCTTATTGGGATTGGTATATTCTAGATATTGAGGATGGTTCAGATGTAGATGGAGGTCGAACTTTCAAAATAATACGAACTTCCTTCGGACCGATTTTATATCACCCTCACTCAACTTTTTTGCTACTAATTGTCGAGCTAGGAATGGTGGGTTTCCTATATTTTGTCTTCTTGTTGACTGTTTATGCCCGTCTCCTGCTTCGGGATTCAAGAAAATTGGTCTTTCCAATTTTTGCCTGTGGCATGGTTGCCTCAGTATTTTCAGTATTTATGAATTTTTTCATTTTTAGGCTACACATACTCAGTTGTCTGTGGTGGATTTTCCTATTCGGTGCTTTAGCCTTGAGTTCAGGTGCTAGTCCCTGTCAGACACAAAATACTATTCCTCCCCATGAGTGATCGCAGTTGGCAAGATAGATATTACAGACGTTAAACAGGTAGCAAGACGCTCGCAAACGAACTTAACCAATGAGTAGCAAAAAAACAACAACTAATAAGTCTCCTGGCAAAGCAATTATGGTATTATCGGTTTTGTTGATTTCAGTTGTTTTTTATTTCAGCTCATGCAGTAGTGCTAATATCAGCTTATTATGTGCGGATGAAGTCCCCGTTATTGCCAATACAAATCCTAGAGTAGAAGTTCGTGCGGACGGTACTGCTATGGTTAACGGTAAACCATTTTTCCCCTTTGGTTTTTATCACGTTTCCTCGTCATCTACGGCAGAAGTTCGCATCAATCATATGCGGGAAATTGCAGCCGCCGGATTTAATATAATTCACCCTTCTTTCAAAACCAATGAAAAATTTGAAGAATATGAAAAATTTCTCAATGAGGCTGAGCGCAGCGGTATTTACGTTTTGACTGAATTTGAGTTAATCCCAAGGGTTAATCCCATTGAAGTAGTCAATAAATTTAAAAATAAACCAGTGATTTGGGGCTGGAGTATTGCTGATGATGTCGATAGTAATAAGGATGGATTTACGCCCCATCAGATTTTAGATTTACATTGTAAATTTAAGATGGCTGATCCCGCTCACATAACCTATATTAGCGGTAGCAAAGAAAAGAAAATTGCTAATTTTATCAATACGGCGGATGCAATTGGCGTTCAAGCTTATCCTGTTGGAGAAAATCTTTCCTTAAATTGGGTTAAACATATGATTTCTATTGCTCGCGATGCCGCCCCAAAAAATCGCTTAATTATTGGAAACGTGCAGTCATTTAGATGGTATTATGCAGGGGCGAAAGTACCAACTTTTGATGAAATTCGTAACATGACATATCAGGCAATTTTGGCTGGTGCCAAAGGAATTATTTACTATACTTATTACGATCGGCAGTGGAGTTTGCCAGAACATCCCGAGTTATGGTTGGGAATCAAATCTTTAGTACCAGAAATGCAAGCAATTAGCTCGTTCTTGCTAGACGGTGATTTGAAAAATATTGAGACGGGGGTAAAAAACCTCTTGGCTGGAATTTGGTTGTATCAAAATCAAACTTTAGCTGTGGTCATCAATACCTCATACGATCGCATTGGAGAAGTGGCAATAACACTTCCAGAAAATGTCAGAGAAGCACGACAGATTTTTCCCGATCGCGCTTCTGGTATGAGCGTTAAAAACGGTCAACTCACAGGTTCGCTAAATCCCTTAGATGTTCGCGTTTATAGTCTGAGAAACTAATTCATGAATGTTGTTGTCGCTCTTGAACATCGATTCGATCGCACGCCCGACGGAAAAGTTTGGACGCAGGTAGCGTTTCCACATTCCTTCTGGATGCGTTACTTGGAAGTTTTCGATCACGTGCGCGTGGTAGCGCGGGTTCGAGAAGTACCTTCTGTTTCTGGCGACTGGAAACGCGCAGACGGCGAAGGGGTTTCCTTCGCAGCCATACCATACTACCTCGGCCCTTGGCAGTACCTCCAGAAAGCACCGCAAGTCCAGCGTGCGGCAAGAAATGCAGTTGCACCCAACGATGCCGTGATTCTGCGGGTGAGTTCCCAGATTGCTACTTGCATCCAACCCATGTTAAGTCAGACAAATCATCCGTATGCTGTAGAAGTAGTAGCCGACCCCTATGATGTCTTCGCACCCGGTGCCGTTAAACATCCCTTGCGCCCGTTCTTTCGCTGGTGGTTCCCGCGCGGGTTGAGGCATCAATGCGCTGGGGCACTTTCTGCTGCCTACGTCACAGAAGGTGCCCTGCAATGCCGATACCCTCCTGGGCCTGGGGCGTTTTCCACCCACTATTCCAGCGTTGAATTGCCGAATTCAGCTTTTGCTGCAGCGCCCCGCTGTGACGATCGCCGCAAGCAAACGTTCACCCTGGTTAGTGTCGGCACGCTGGCTCAACTCTATAAAGCCCCAGATGTCCTGATTGATGCTGTAGCTACCTGCGTGCAGTCGGGATTAAACCTGAAGTTGGTTTTGATAGGAGATGGCAAATATCGCTCAGAATTGGAGGCGCGATCGCAGGCCTGCGGTATAGCAGATCGGGTTTGTTTCCTTGGCCAATTGAGCGCTGGCGATGCTGTACGCGCCGAGTTAGATCGAGCTGATATTTTCATTTTGCCTTCCCGCCAGGAAGGTTTACCGAGGGCAATGATTGAGGCGATGGCCCGATCGCTCCCGTGCATCGGCTCTACGGTAGGTGGCATTCCCGAACTGCTGCCGCCGGAAGATATGGTACCGCCCGGTGATGCGACTGCTTTGGCTAATAAAATTCGCGAAGTGGTGACTAATCCAGAACGCATGAGTCGGATGTCGGCCTGCAACCTGGAGAAAGCCAAAGACTATCGAGATGAAGTGCTACAGGAACGGCGGAATCAATTTTACCGCTACGTGCGAGAGATGACGGAAAAGTGGTTGAGGGAAACAAGATGAACAAACTATTGATAGTAACGACGATCGCACCAACTCTCCGCGCTTTTTTCGCACCCATTGCTCGCCACTTGCGCGAGATCGGTTGGGAGGTAGACGGGATGGCCAAAGGAGTTTCGACTTGTCCAGAATGCTTGCAGGCCTTCGATCGCACCTGGGAAATCAACTGGTCCCGAAACCCCACCGCGCCCCAAAATCTGCTGGTTGCGCCGCCACAAATCCGAGAAGTGTTAGCACAGCAGGCCTATAACCTGGTAAATGTTTCCACCCCCGTGGGGGCCTTTATCAGTCGTTATGTTCTCAATGATTTGAGAAAGCAGGGAAAACTCAAGGTGATCTATACTGCTCAAGGTTTTCACTTCTACAAAGGAGGTTCACCGCTCAAAAATGCGATTTTTCAGGGGCTAGAAAAGCTTGCGGGGCCTTGGACTGATTGCCTAGTTGTCGTGAACCGCGAGGATGAGGAAGCGGCCAAACGCTGGCTGGTTCCCCCTGAACGAGTCCGTTATATACCGGGAACTGGGTTGAATGTCGATCGCTACAACCCCTTGGAGATTCCTGAAGCAGAAATCCTGCGAGTGCGCCAAGAATTGGGAATATCACCGGATACGTCGCTGTTTTTGTCTGTTGCTGAGTTGATTCCCCGGAAGCGCCCCCACGACGTTTTAAAGGCTTTCGCTCGTTTGGGAAGACCAGAGGCACACTTAGCCTTTGCTGGCCAGGGACAAATCAAGGAGATGCAGCAGTTGGCCTCTCAGCTAGGAGTGGAAAATAAGGTGCATTTTTTGGGGTTTCGTCGGGACATTCCTGTGTTGATGCGGGCCTCAGCAGCAACAGTGCTGGCTTCTGAGCAAGAGGGGCTTCCCAATTGTGTCATGGAGTCGCTGTGTCTGGAAGTTCCGGCGATCGGTACAGATATTCGTGGCACTCGCGACTTGCTGGAAGGAGGTTGCGGTCTTCTTGTCAAGTTGGGAGATATCGACGGGTTGGCTCAGGCTATAGCTTGGGTGCTGGATCATCCTCAAGCAGCTCGCGAAATGGCACAGCGCGGTAGGAAAAGCATACTTGCTTACGAACTTCAGAACATCCTGAAGCAATACGAGGCTTTGTACGCTGAAATCAACAATCAACAATTAACAATTAACCAATGAGTAATATCGTTACAGGCGCGGCAGGTTTTATCGGCTCTCACTTAGTAGAAACTCTGTTAAAGCAAGGTGAGAAAGTTATCGGTATTGATGAAGTCAACGATTATTACGATCCCGAAATGAAGAGAAAAAATCTCGCTCATTTTGCAAAACATCCAAATTTTCAACTGATCGAGGACAATATTTTATCTTTGGATTGGCGATCGCTCTTAGCCAATACAGAAGTCATTTATCACCAAGCCGCGCAAGCCGGCGTCCGCGCTAGTTGGGGAGAGGGTTTCCGCAGCTACACCGATCGCAATATCAATGCAACTCAGGTACTCTTAGAAGCAGCAAAAGATGCACCACAACTGAAAAAGTTTGTATTAGCTTCTTCTTCGTCGGTGTACGGCAATGCTGAAACTTTCCCTACCAGCGAAACTGCCTGTCCTCAACCTGTTTCTCCCTACGGAATTACTAAGTTAGCTGCTGAACGTTTGTGTACGCTTTATTATCACAATTTCGGCGTTCCGGCAACCATGTTGCGCTATTTCACCGTTTACGGGCCTCGCCAGCGTCCCGATATGGCATTCCACATATTTTTTAAGTCAATTTTGCGCGGCGAAGCGATTTCAATTTACGGAAACGGACAGCAAACCCGAGACTTCACCTTTATCAGCGATTGCATTGCTGCTAATTTAGCTGCTGCTAAAGTTCCAGAATCTGTGGGCGAAATTTTCAATATAGGAGGGGGAAGTCGAGTTGCTTTAGCAGAAGTTATTCACACAATGGAAAACATTGTCGATCGCCCGATTCGCATCAATTACCTAGAATCGAGCAAAGGAGATGCCAGGGATACTAGCGCTGACGTATCCAAATCTCAGAAAATATTGGGATATCAGGCACAGGTTTCTTTGAGGGAAGGGTTGAAGCAAGAATGGGAATGGGTGCAGTCTTTGTATAGTTAGGGCGTACTTAACCTACTTGACGGATGCAGCTATCGGCAGGGATTGTACCCGACAGGAAATTTATTGTTTAGTAGAGAAAAAAATGAAGATTCGAGTAATTAATTTATCAGACTCTTTGTGGTTAGAGACTCTGGAAAACCTTCGCCACGATATTTATCATTTGCCTGAGTATCTATATTTAGAGTCTGTTAGGTACAACGCCGTAGCAGAAGCTATTTTGATAGCAGAAGATGACAAAATATTTTTTCTGCCTTATTTGTTGCGTCGGTGTGATAACATATTTGACCAAAGCTTAACAACACAAGAAGTTTTTGATGTAGTCTCCCCTTATGGTTATCCGGGAATTCTATTGAGTGATAAGGCCGCTAGTACGAAAGAGTTTTTAGATTTAGCAATCAATCAGCTAATCTCTACATTGCGTGCCAAGAAAGTCTGTTCGGCATTTTTTCGGCTGCATCCGATACTTAACAGCGGCTTCAATGATTTTTTATCTCCCGATATTTGCAACGTTAATGGAGAAACTGTATCTGTTAATTTAAAACTCTCCGAAGCCGAAATATGGAGTCAAACTCGACGGGATCACCGCACCAGTATTAATAAGTTAAAGCGCTCTGGGATGACAGCAAGAATGGTTCCTTTTCAGGAGTCGATCGGCGAGTTTATTTCAATTTACTATGAAACAATGGATCGGTTAGGGGCTGGGCGATCGTACTATTTTGATGATGAATACTTTTCGCATTTCTCTAAACTCGGTGAAAAAGTCCACTTGTGTATAGTAGAATTAGAGGATAAAATTACTTGTTCTGGGATATTTACCGAGTGTTGTGGCATAATTCAATATCACTTGGGAGGAACCAGAAACGAATTTATTAAACAAGCACCCAGCAAGTTGATGTTGGATTATATTCGATTTTGGGCTAAAGAACGCGGCAATGAAGTTTTGCACTTGGGGGGTGGTTTTGGAGGTGGCCAGGATAGTCTATATCTTTTTAAAGCAGGTTTTTCTAAGCAGACGCACACCTTTCTGACGCTGCGCTTAATTATAGATGAAGAAAAATATCGCCATCTGGTTGAATTGCAGGCAAAGTCTTTAAATGCGGAGGTTGAAGAACTACTGAGGACAAAATTTTTCCCTGCTTATCGCTGCACAAAATAAAGTTAAATAAAATTGAGAGTGGGCAAGATTTTTGAATAGGAATTGAAAAGTATATGTCACTCATCCACAACAAAGAAGTTTACAGTACAGTCGAATTTGATCTTTGGGAAGATAAAAAAAACTCTCACCGAAGACGAAAAGTATCTAATTGTCAAGTATTTGAAGAAAAATGAAAAAACAGTTGAAGCTGGCACTGCAGCGGGAAGAATTCTGTGGGAAATGAAAGATTTAGGTTTTCAAAAGCTTTACGGCTATGATTATGTGCCTGAATTTATCGAACAAGCAAAGCAGAGAGATCGAAGTCAGATTATCTCTTTTGAAGTGCAGGATGCAACTGATTTAACTTACGAAAATGCCGGTGTCGATCCGATAATTTACTGGCCGCAAATTGTGTGTTTTATAGAGGAAGAGGAAAAAAGATTAAAAGCTTTGACAGAGGCTTATCGGCTTCTCAAAAAGGGGAGGACAGCAGTCTTCTCATTTTTAAGTTTTGAATCGAGAATCAAAAGTCCGTTTGTATTTTATTTAGCATATTTAAGTATGTTGAGGAGGTTATCTGGCTCGAATCGCTCAATTGAATATATCCCTTGGCTTAAGCGGGGCGAAAAATATAACTTTTTGGCGCTACTCGATCGCGGGCCTTACCCATATCGGTATAAAGTACAAGAGGCTGACCAAATCTTGACAAAAGTCGGGTTTAAAATAGTTTCCGTTGGTTCTAGTTATCAAATTGGCAAAGGTAAGATGTGTGATGACATAGAATCCTTGAAACATGAATTAATTGCAGGGATGCTTTACTTTGTTTGCAAGAAGTAAATTCTAGTAAAGTGAGTAACTTTATGAACAACTACGATCGCGAGCGTGTCAGGGTGGATTAGCCGGACATAATATTACAGATTGGACACTGGTAAACGATCGCACAACGCTCAATCATACCTCGTTAAGCGTGCAGTCCGCCCGATCGCGGCCCGATATTCTTTTGACTGTAGAACTAGGTATGCAACCATAATTAACGTTTTTTTGAAAAGTCAGTGAGCGTCCCCATCCTCAAAATGTTACAAAAAATTCATAAAACAGCGACGTTTTTTAAATTTTATGTAAAAGTCAGCGATCGTCCCAACCATAGGTTCATAAAAGCTTCATCAAACACCGAAGTTATTTAAAGTTTCTGTAAATTTGACAGAATTCATTATCGTATAAACCCGGAGCCTGCCAAAATCAGGGAAGTACAGTAAATTGCTGTTGGAGTGTAGAATCATGAGTATTTACGAATTACTACCGATCAAATCAAACTCACAAATATCGCAACTTAATAAACTAGTAAATCCCAAAAAATTCAGCCAATTGGTTAAGTGGGTATTAGATAGATTATGTGCAGCGATCGCCCTTTTGGTTTTCTCTCCCGTAATATTAATGGTGGCGATCGCCATTTACATCCGCATGGGCGGGCCAATCTTTTTCTGCCAACCCCGCCCCGGTAAAAACGGTCGCGTTTTCAATTTCTACAAGTTTCGCACGATGACCAGCGATTGCGATGCTGATGGCAATTTGCTACCCGACGAACAGCGTCTCATACCCCTCGGTCAATTTTTTCGCAAAACCAGTGTGGACGAACTCCCTCAACTCTGGAACGTTCTCAAAGGTGACATGAGTTTTGTCGGGCCTCGTCCTTTACTCGTCAGATACCTCGATCGCTATACTCCAGAACAAGCACGCCGCCACGAAGTTATGCCTGGAATTACTGGTTGGGCTCAAGTCAATGGTCGCAATACTATTAGCTGGGATGCTAAATTCAAACTTGATGTTTGCTATGTCGATAATTGGAGTTTGTGGTTTGACTTAAAAATTCTGTTTCTGACAGTATTGAAAGTCTTGAAAAGAGACGGAATTAACCAAGAAGGCTATGCTACAGCCCCAGAATTCACAGGTGTGCTTGACGATTCCAAAACTAACAGTGAGATCCGGTAGCGGTTCGTTTATTAAAACAGACTAAAGATTTTTGAGAGTCCTCTAAAAAAGACTTAAGCTATGAGCCAGGGGTTAAATCCCCTGGCTTCTCTGATTGCTCAATCTAGAAGAAACTAAAACGACACAAAGAAAAATATAATTATTTAGTGGGAGGGCGGGTCAATTTTTTAAACATTCAGCCTGAATAACTCCTCAAGTCCAACTTTTTTCCTGCCTATCGTTCTCCCAACTGAAGATCAAATGACAAAACAAATTCTCCTTTCAACACCTCACATGGGTTCCCTCGAACAAGAGTTCGTCAAAGAAGCCTTTGATACTAACTGGATCGCCCCCGTTGGCCCCCATGTAGACGCTTTCGAGCAAGAATTCTGCGAAATAGTTGGCGCTAAACACGCAGCGGCTGTTAGTTCCGGAACCGCAGCTTTGCATTTGGCTCTAAAATTAATTGGTGTCGGTTCGGGAGATGAGGTTTTTTGCTCGACTCTGACTTTTATTGCAACTGCTAGCCCAATTACTTATCTTGGCGCCAAACCAGTTTTTATTGATAGCGATCGCACTTCTTGGAATCTCAACCCCGATTTGTTCCGAGAAGCACTTGACAACCGAGCAAAAATTGGTAAATTACCCAAAGCTGTTGTAATCGTACACCTCTACGGTCAAAGTTGCGATCTCGACCCAATTCTAGAAGCTTGCAATGCTTATGAAATTCCGCTCATAGAAGATGCAGCCGAATCTCTAGGGGCTACCTATAAAAATAGATCGCCTGGAAGCTTCGGTAAAATCGGCATTTTCTCATTCAACGGCAATAAAATTATCACCACTTCCGGCGGCGGGATGTTAGTTTCCGATGACCAAAAACTGGTAGAAAAAGCTCGTTTTTTGGCGACACAAGCCCGCGACCCCGCTCCTCATTACCAACACTCAGAAATTGGCTACAATTACCGTCTCAGCAATGTTTTGGCTGGAATTGGTCGCGGTCAATTACGGGTTTTGGAGGAGCGAGTTGAAGCTAGACGACGCAATTTTGACTTTTACAAACAAGCTTTAGGAAACTTGCCGGGAATTGAATTTATGCCGGAAGCTGCTTTTGGACGCGCGACTCGCTGGCTGACTTGTTTAACGATCGATCCTGCCGCTTTCGGTGCAGATAGAGAACAAGTTCGCCTAGGGCTTGCTCAAGAGAAAATAGAAGCGCGTCCTGTTTGGAAACCTTTACATTTACAGCCAGTATTTGCTGATTGCGAATGTATGGGCGGTGCCGTGGCCGAAGAGTTATTTGAGTACGGGCTTTGTTTGCCTTCGGGTTCTAATTTAACTGATGAAGATTTAGATCGGGTGGCAAGTGCGATCGCCCAAATTCACAAAGAACATCGATAATATAGCCGAAGGAAGTTCGGCAACGGATTTTGTAACGGATGTAACGGAGGCAGGAAGAAGAAAGATGCGATCGCTATTATTATATCCCTGAATTTTTCAAGAAGTTGGGGAGTTAGGTATTTTGTCTTTTGATTAATTTTGTTGCCATTCTTGCAGGGCGATCGCAATTCCCTCTTTTAATCTTGGTTCGAGACTCTCTTGTTTCACTAAGCTTTCTAATTTCTGCCTGGCCTCGGCAGCACCTAGCTGTTTGAGGGCTGCCATGCAGTGCAGCCTGACGCTGCTGTCTGCGTCGCCCAACATTGAAATCAGAGCATCTAGCCCTCTCATATCTCCTAATTTTCCTAAACCTAAAGCTAAAGATTTTTTGCTGACTGCCTCCTGCACGACCGGATGACCTGTTTTCAGCAAATCAATCAGAATTTCAGCAGCAGCAGCTTTTAATTCCGGCTTTTCTACTCGCCCTAAAACAGTGACAATCTCTTGACAAACAGTAGAATTTATGTTATTAAATTGCGCCATTAATGTCTGATGCAAATATGCTAAAGCGGTTGCAGTTTCCATCCAGCTTAGGGCGCGCACAGTTTCGATTTGCAATTCAACCGGAGTTATCGGCGATCGCAGCAATTCAAATAAAGCAGCCGCTGCAGCATCGGTTTTCACTCGCCCGATCGCGATCGCCGCTTGCTGACAAACTTCTAATCGAATGTCCGAAAGCAAAGGTTTGAGCAAGTTAACTAAATCTAATTCTGCATCTAAATAGGCGCGCACACCGAGAGCTCGCACGGCTTCTTTTCTGACTGCTGTCGCCGGATCGTTGAGTGCTGCTACCAGTACCGGCGGGATGCGGGAGTCGTGAAAGCTGCTCAGGGCCTCGATTGCGGATGCCCGCACCGCAACTTGAGAGTCTCCGACTACGCTCAACAGCGGTGGGATGGTTTCGGTGCGCCGAATTTGGGCGAGTGCTGCTGTTGCAAACTGTCGCGAGTCTTCTTGCTGCAAGAGAGTTGCGAGGGATTCTATGGCTGTCGGGCCGAAATTCCCTAGGGTTTCGGCGGCGATTTGGCTCAATTCTTCGTCGGAATTTTTGACCAATTCTACTAAAGCTTGAATCACTTCCGGGCGATTCCCTACGGGATAGCTTCGCCGCGCGTACTTTCCGAGAATGCGGGCGGCGAACCACCGGGGCTCGGTGTCTGCGTCTTCGTCTTCGAGCACGGCAATTAAAGGTGCGATCGCGCCATTTCCCAGATTTGGCAATACTTTAGCAATTTCCCAACGGTCTTGAAAATCGCCCCATTCTAAGGCTTCTATTGCTAAACTGACAGCTTGATCTAAAATGTGTTGTTCCTGCGGCTTGCTACCGTCGGCTGTCACTTGCTGCAAGCATTCAACTAACAAGGGCCAGTTTTGGCGATCGGCAGCGACTTGCGCTTGTTCTAAAAAGTTAGACATGATTTTAATTTAGTGGCGATCGAGAAGCGAGGTTTTTTGCTGCTAGGTCAGAGCGGGAGGGAGCTACTTTTTACCAATCTTTTGCTACAATTATCCATTTTTTAACATTTTTGTCAATCCATCATAACTGGTAAAATGGAAGTAAAGCATTAATTTCATGCAGTTAAGGCATCAAGCTATACTTTTTGTCATTTAAAATACGCAATATTCCTAATTAAAAATTAACAAATGAAGAAAGCTCTACTTTTAGTAAACCAGCACTCCCGAAAAGGGCAAAAGCTATTATCTCAAGCCACTGGAGAATTAGAAGCACTGGGTTTTGAGTTAATTATAGAATCTACTGACCACGCCCACGAAATTCCCCAAACAATTCGGCGCTACCAAACTCAAGTCGAATTAGTAATAATCGGCGGCGGCGACGGCACTCTCAACGCCGCCATAGAAGGTTTGATAGACACCAAGTTACCCTTGGGTATTTTGCCGATGGGAACTGCTAACGACCTAGCCCGGACTCTTAAAATTCCTACAGCTTTATCCGCAGCTTGTCAAGTAATTGCCAGCGGTAAAGTTCGGCTAATAGACTTGGGTTGGGTTAACGGTCAACATTTTTTTAATGTTGCGAGTTTGGGACTAAGCGTGGAAATTACCCAGCGACTGACTAAAAACGTGAAGCAGCGCTGGGGAGTCTTAGCTTATGCTTTTACTGCTTTGCAGACAATTTTGTCAGCGCGACCGTTTCGAGCAGAAATTAAGGTAAAAAACCAATCTTTTAAGGTTAAAACTATTCAAATTGCCATTGGCAACGGACGCTATTACGGAGGTGGCATGACAGTTGCCGAGGATGCCACCATCGACGACAGGCGACTGGATTTGTACAGTTTGGAAACAATACACTGGTGGGAAATCATTGGTTTGCTGCCGGCTATGAGGCAAGGAAATTATACCAGTTCGCCTAACGTTCGCGCCTTGTACGCTCAAGAATTTGAGGTTAATACTAGCAAACGCCGTCCCATTAATACTGACGGTGAAATCACAACTTACACGCCTGCAAAATTTCGAGTGATTCCCCAAGCTTTAGCAGTTATAGCTCCTTCATGACTCACAACTAATATAATTATGTTGTGGAACAAGTCTCTTGCCTGTTCATATATAATTATCTTGTGGAACAGGCATCTTGCCTGTTCATATATAATTATCTTGTGGAACAGGCATCTTGCCTGTTCATATATAATTATCTTGTGGAACAGGC
>NZ_JAUBTI010000064.1:30240-41083 GCF_036702415.1 Microcoleus sp. D3_18a_C4
ATCTTGCCTGTTCATATATTCGCCACGGGCAAGATGCCCGTGCCACAGTTAATTAATCAATAAATTATATTGTGTTGTGGAACAGGCATCTTGCCTGTTCAGATATTAGCCACGGGCAAGATGCCCGTGCCACAGTTAATCAGTTAATAATCGCCTCCAGCGCCATATTGCCACGCTTCAACTAATCGGTGAAAATAGTATTGCTGTTCCGGTGCTAAATTTTTCACCTGCGGTTCTACGGCTTTTCCCAAAGGCTGCAATCCCGTATAAATTCCTAAATTCACATAATGAACCATCCAATCTAGCAAATTGGCTATTCCAACCTGCGGGATAATTTTCATAACTAATCCGGGATGGCTAATTGCTGTTTTAAACAGGGTTTGGGACAAAGCCGGAAACAGCACGATATCTTGAAGAAACGGTTTGAGTACCGGTTCTCCCAACTCTTCCATTACCTGAAAGACGGCAGCCAAAAGTTGATTGATTTGATTGGGGTCTATTTTTTGATTCATCGCAGCACTCATCGAACGCTGAAACAACCAGGTGACAGATAGATTCGGCTGGTAGGGTTGCAAAAGTGCGAGGGAATTTTTGCTGAGACTGTCGCTTGTCAAAGCTTCGTCAATTCCTAGAGTCAAGCGTTTGAGGTGGCGCACCATTGCGCCGAAACCGCCGAAGCTGAGGGGAGATTGGCTACCGCTGCTGTCTCCGACTGGGAGTATGCGATTCCAAGGCGTTTTGAGAGGACTTTTGCGATAGCAGGGGAAGAATCCGTAGAGTGCTCTTTGGAATTTTAACTGGTCGAGTTCGACGTTTTGATATTGGGGAAGCAAGCGCAAATACTCTTCAAATAATGTTTCTAAACTGAATCTTTCTGTGTCGGCGTCTATGTAGGTAAATAAGTAGGTGGTGCGGCCGTCTCTGGCTGGAAATGCTTCCCAAAAATATTGGCACTGATTTTGCATTGGGGTGAAGGATGCAAATATATCGCCAGTGTCGTTTTTGGGGTATCCTTGAGCGCAACTGCCGACTACTAAACATACGGCGTCGGGTTTTTTGCCTTGTCTTGCTTGACGGACAATGGGCGAAAAATGTCCCATTGCGTCTAATAATAATCGGGTTTTAAATAAATTTGTAGCAGGTTGTGTCTCGGTATTTGCAGATTCTACCAAGACTCCATTTGGGTAAATTGTGGCTGTTTTAAATGGTGTATTTTCAAATAGCTTTCCTCCAGCTTGGAGAAATCGCTGTTTCAAGGTTTCTAGGAGGTAAACTGGGTCTATTCCGATGTTGAGTACGTCGCGCACCCAAATGTCTGGGGTGTTGGCAAAGCTGATGCGGGCTGGGTTATATTCGGTGGCGATGGCCTTTTCTATCTCTTCAACAGATAGCAGATTTAGTTCTAAGAATGCGTCTAATTCTTTGCGAGAAATGTTCCATTCTTGATCGCGGCCTCGCAGGGTGCCGCGTTCGAGCAAGGCTACTCGCCAACCCCGCACGGCTAAGGCTGTACCGATTAATATTCCTAGGGTTCCGCCGCCGATAACTATGTCGAAGTCGAGGGTTTCCAGGGGTTGTTGGCTGTGTTTGACTGCTTGGGGTGTTGGTGCGGTGTTTTGTTTGAGGTTTTCCCAGAGTCGATCGACTTTTCTCAGACCTCCGAGGGCGTCTCCTGGCAGTTGGAAGAGGATTTGTTCGGTGAGGGACATCGGGTTTTAGGATTGAAGAGTGGTGGATTTTTTATAATTTAGCTTAGATTAACATTTGCGACAGTTTCAGGGCTGACGCATGGGGTGGCGAGAATCCCGGTTTATACGAATTTTGGGCTTAGTAATGATAAATCTACGAAGAAACCGGGTTTATGATGTCGCAAGTGCGATCGCGAACGGAGTTTTTATAATCATACAGAGAAACCCGGTTTCTGAAAAAAAACCGGGTTTCTACCTCTCGTTGGTAAGTCGGGGGAATTATCTTCAATCAGCCGTGCTTAATTCTTCAACTCGCAGCCGATCGCACAAAATTCGCTCGCACACAATAGCACCCGTATCCGCACTCCTGCAAACTTCTAACTGAGCTTCCGGCAGCGCTTCAAACAAAAAACGTTCCCCCGGAAACACTGTCCGCTCAAAATACCAATTAGGAATATTTGTAATGCGAGCGATTTGCACTTTGCTAGTATTATTTAGATACCAACACAAAATGCGCGTATGAGGTTCGGAAATTACCTGAGTCAGTGTCAAATTCATCTTTTTAACTTGTTTGTGCAATTGTGCGATCGAGCCGCGAAAGGCCTAAGCTTATTATAGCAGATTCCCAGTTAAAATACAATTTATTATAGATTTTTTTTACATTGTTTGGGTTAATTAATAAATTTCACCGGCGAAACATCAGCGCCTTCCCCCTATTCCCAAGAAGGTGCAAAAGCTGGCATTGCTAAAGTGCAAGATTTCCATCCTCCCCTAACAGGTGCGTTCAACAATTGACAGTGACCAACTGAACCTCTTGCCTGTTGGTAGTGACCGCAAAAATTACACTTGGAAGCCGACTTGCACCCGCGCTCGCTAATTAGAAGGCAGGGCTGGTTTTGGGTTTGGTTGCGCTCGATAGTTACAGTGTTCATTAAATTACTTTTTAAATGTTCAGTCTTAAGTATGACGCCTGGAGTGCAGTCGTGGCCTCTATCTCAAGGCTTAGTTTGCCTTTAAGATTTGTTTAGGGATCGATAGAAAATATATTATTTTTGACAGTATAAAGCGAGGGAGCAATTTAATTTGCTTCCGATCGCATTGGCGGCCCCGGCTTTACTGCCACTCGCGCTTGCCGGGGGGTATACTTCCTCAGACAGAGCTAATTATCCTCGCCTAACTGGCTGAACAAATCGGCTAAAATTGTATTAGAAAATAAAAAACCTTCGGGATCGCTCAACCTCAAATTGCCCGCAAGCGGCAGTTTCGCGGCATCGCCTAAAGTTGCGCTCGCCCTATCCTCCGTTATAATTTCCACCCATCCTTGCCGCCAGTAGGGCTGCAAACAACGCCAAATTTTATCAACCGTTTGCTGACTAAACTTTTCAGTCAGCGCCGACAGGCTAACTCCTTCTGCTAAACGCAAACCTAGCATCAGCGTTTCTAACAAAAAGTCATTTTCTGAGACTGGAAAATTTTGCTCAATTGCTGGGGAAATATCCTGCTGGGTTTCCCCCCCAATTTGAAGAGTAGCAGGGGAATTGAGGCCAGAGATCGATCGCACCCACTGATAATATTCTTGAGTTTTGCGAGGTCTAGTCAACCTCCGGCCTTCCACGTAACTCGCCGCCCCCATTCCCAAACCGTAATAAGGGCGATTTTCCCAATAAACGCGGTTGTGGCGGCACTGATAGCCATCGCGAGCGTAATTAGAAATTTCGTAATGTTCGTAGCCAGCACCCGTCAGAATTTCCCGCGCTAAACGGTACATTCCAGCAGCGGTTTCATCTGCTGGTAGCGGCTGCGCGCCTGCTTCAAAGTAGCGCCCGAAAGCAGTTAAGGGCTCAACAATTAAGTCGTAACTCGACAGGTGAGTCGGGGAAATTTCCACCGCCGATTTCAGGGAAGCTTCCCAGTTTTCTAAAGTTTGGTGCGGCAGTCCCGAAATTAGGTCTAAACTGAAATTGACAATACCAGCCGATCGCACTATTTCCACTGCTTCAAAAATATCAGCGACAGAGTGCGATCGCCCGCAAGCTTGCAGCAATTCATCCTGAAAAGCTTGCACTCCCAAACTAACTCGATTTACTCCCGCCGCTGCATATCCCCGCAACTGTTCTAAAGTAAACGTACCCGGATCTATTTCTATAGAAATTTCCGCCTCAGCAGCAATCCCAAATTTGCCGTCGAGAGTCTCTAAAATATTGCTCAACTGACTGACAGAAAGCAGCGAAGGCGTGCCGCCACCAAAAAAAACTGTTTTCAGAGATGCGCCTAAATTTTTAGTTTCTTGAATTTCTTGACACAGTACAGCAACGTATTGCACGATTGTGCCGGAATTCTCGCCATTTTTGCGATCGCCCACCACAAAAACCGGAAAATCGCAGTAGTAACAGCGGCGGCGACAAAAAGGTATGTGCAGGTAAGCCGAACTAGGAATGCCGGAATTTGTCGCTTGCACACTTTTTTTTAATTCAAATGTTAAATAATCTGTGGGAGGGTTCATTATATCTAAAGCCGAAAGCGCAACTTCAAATCTAAAGTTTTAATTAAACAATCATGAATAATTATGTATATTATGACATTTTATTAGCAAAAAAGCGCTGCGAACGATGGCGTCCCGCCCTCGCCCGTGCTACGGAGCTTTTAATGTAACCGCGTACCGGTTTCGATCGGCCACCATTCCCGGACATCCCGCAGGGCGGTCTATTCGCACCTCGTGCCTGCTTGCGGCGGGGCGTGGTAAATTCCGAGCGACTCCCTGGCACATCCCCCAAAGGGTACAACCGCGAAATATAAGTTTATGAAAATTCCTGAGTAAATAGGGCGATATCCGACCAAAGCATGAAAACAAGTATCAGCACTGCAAAGATATAATGGGAATAAATTCATTAACCTAGAACTAATGCTAGACGCAATCATAATAATCTCATTCATAATCGCAGGCGGAGGCATCGGCTATTACGGAGTCGAACTCCTGCCGACCGAGCTGCTGGAGCAAGTTACAAATATACAAGGTTTAAGTTCTGTACTAGGTTCGTTTGGAGCATTAATCGGCTTCGTGATGGGATTAGTGGCTCAAACAACCTATCGGCGCCTGGAAAAACAAGTCCGCGATATGCCAGTGGAGATGCTGCTGACGCGGGCGATCGGCTTAATCATCGGACTGCTAGTAGCAAACTTAATGCTGGCTCCGCTATTCCTGTTGCCAATTCCCCGCGAGTTCGGCTTCATCAAACCTCTAGTCGCAGTCTTGGGTAGCGTCATGTTCGGCTTCACAGGCGTCAGTTTGACCGACACTCACGGCCGCGCTTTCTTGCGGCTGATAAACCCCAAAAGCTTAGACACGGTGTTGGTAGCCGAAGGTACTTTCAAACCAGCAACTGCCAAAGTTGTCGATACTAGCTGCATTATTGACGGCAGAATTGAAAACCTGCTAGAAACAGGTTTCCTCGAAGGTCAAATTATCGTGCCGCAATTCGTGCTCCAAGAACTGCAACTGGTAGCTGATTCCGCCAACGATCAAAAGCGAGTGCGCGGACGCCGTGGCTTAGATGTACTCAACCGCATCAAAGAAACATATCCAGAACGCATTCAAATTCACTCGGCTGACTACGAAGATATTGCCACAGTCGATGCGAAATTAGTCCGCTTCGCTTTGGATATCGACGGTATTTTGCTCACCAACGATTACAACTTATCGAAAGTAGCTACCGTCCAAAAACTGCCGGTTTTGAATATCAACGACTTGACTCATGCGGTGCGCCCGACTTATTTGCCGGGAGATACGATCGAACTAAAAATCCGCAAAGAAGGCAAAGAACCCTCTCAGGGAATCGGTTACTTGGATGACGGCACAATGGTTGTCGTAGAAGCAGGAAGTAGCTATGTCGGCGGCGAAGCCAGAGTCGTAGTCACCAGCGCCCTGCAAACTAGCGCCGGCCGCATGATATTCGCCCGTCCTCAAGAATCCGTTATTGTTTAAAACAGAGTAACAATGGCCAGGGCAATCAGAATCAAATATTGCGATCGTTGTTCCCAATCTGCCCCGACTCTCTACCGCGCCCGGTATGACGAGTCGGGGCAGTGGTTTTTTTTATGTCTTAAATGTTGGGAATCCGTAAGTAAAAAAAATCCTTTTTACTTCTACGGTGGCACTTGGAAAGCCACAAAGAAAAAATAGCAATAATATCAATTCCGGCTGCAACGGAATGATATAGAGGACACGGCAGTGCCGTTTCCCTACGGCGATTTATTGTAGGGAAACGGCACTGCCCATAGGTGTCAACTTAAGTTTTTAGTCCGCCAGTTTTCCCGCCCACCCGTCAGTCCGCCAGGGACTGAAGTCCCTGTCTAATAGCTAAAGTCCTCTGAAGAGGACTGATGAGTTTTTCAGTCCTCTTCAGAGGACTTTCACTTTGAGGCAGGGGTTTTAACCCCTGTCGGACTGCAGGTTTGACGTGTTTGTTGACACTAATAGGCACTCCCGGTGTCCTGATTTCGAGTTATATTAATTCCGATGCAACCGGAATTGATATAACCCCAGCGCAATGCGCTACTAACTACAAACAATTATTATGGATAATTAACTAGACTTGGAGTGGCATCTTCATACAATGTCTCGATCGCACAGCTAAAATTAACGCTAGAAAACTGAACTTCTTGCCCTTGACTGTAAGGATAAAGCACCCACAAACCCTCTGCATTCCGGCGAAAACACTCTACACTAACTCTTTCTTGATTGATTAACACATACTCTTGCAAACTTTCAGAAGTGCGGTAATCAGCAAATTTATCGCCTCTGTCCAAAGCCGCTGTTGTCGGCGATAAAACTTCCACAATTAAGCGCGGATAGCGAATGAAATCTTCAGCAGTATTTCTGTCCCGTTCATCGCAAGTCACCGCTACATCGGGATAGTAATAACAATTTGCTGCCTCAATCCGAACTTTTACATCTGCCACGTAAGGTATACAGCCACTTCCCCGAAGATGATTTCTCAGCAAAATTGCTGCATTGAGACTAATGATGGCGTGAGCTTTTTTTGCCCCTGCCATTGCATAGATTTCACCTTGTCTGTACTCGTGTTTGATGGGGCTGACTTTCTCGCCTGCTAAATAATCTTCAGGGGAGACATAGGTGTCGCTTTTACTTGCAACCATATAATTTTGAGGTTGGTGAGGATTACATAATTATAGCCGTAGCACGGGCTGCAAGCGGGACGCCATCGCCCTTTTTCACCTTTCCCCAAAGTTTTAACGTCGCCGCGGGGCCGGAAGCCTCGCGCTATTGCCATTTTGCGGTTGCGGTTTTTCTTGCAGCTTCATCGTCAAACTAACCCGCTTTAACTTCTCATTCACCTCCAAAACCCGCACTTTCACAACTTGTCCGACTTTAACAATCTGTTTCGGATCTTCCACGAATCGATCGGCTAATTGAGAAATATGAACCAAACCATCTTGGTGTACTCCCACATCAACAAAGGCTCCAAAGTTAGCTACATTCGTGATTATGCCTTCTAATTCCATCCCAACTTGCAAATCGGAGATTTCTTTGATTCCTGCTTGGAAAGTAGCATATTTAAACTCGGCGCGCGGGTCTCTTCCGGGTTTTTCTAGTTCGGAAATAATGTCTCGGAGTGTTGGTTCTCCGACTTTCTCTGTGACATATTTCTTAATATTTACAGTCTTGATTTTTTCCGAAATTTCTGTTATTGCTGTCAGCGGCAAGTCTAAATCTTTGGCGATCGCCTGCACTACAGGATAACTTTCTGGATGAACTGCTGTATTGTCCAGGGGGTTTTCGCCGCCGCGAATGCGGAGAAAGCCGGCTGCTTGTTCAAAAGCTTTTGGGCCGAGTTTGGGAACTTTCAGGAGTTGGCGGCGATTTTTAAATGCGCCGTTTTCGTTGCGGTAATTAACGATATTTTTAGCAACTGTTGCCGTCATTCCTGATACAAATGTCAGCAGTTCTTTGGAGGCTGTGTTTAAGTCAACTCCGACGTAATTCACGCAGCTTTCGACTGTTTCGTCGAGTTTCTTTTTGAGCAGTTTTTGGTCAACGTCGTGCTGGTATTGACCGACTCCTATGGATTTCGGGTCGATTTTCACGAGTTCGGCGAGGGGGTCTTGCAAGCGCCGTCCGATGCTGACTGCGCCGCGGACGGTGATGTCGAGGTCGGGAAATTCGGCGATCGCCACTTCGCTTGCGGAATAAATCGATGCACCGGATTCATTCACCATGACTTTAATCGGTTTCCTGTCCATTTGGGCCAAAACTTCCGAAACAAATTCGTCTGTTTCGCGGGAAGCTGTACCGTTGCCGATCGCGATTAATTCAATTTTATACTTTTCAATTAAATGCTTGACAATTTTACCAGCTTGCTGTCGCTGAGCGGCCGCTTGGTGGGGAAAAATTGCTTGATATTCTAAAAATTGCCCGGTTTCATCGAGGGCGGAAACTTTGCACCCCGTGCGAAATCCCGGATCGATCGCCAGTGTCGGTTTCATTCCCGCCGGCGCCGACAGCAGCAACTCGCGGAGGTTGGTTTCAAAAGTAGCGATCGACTCGATATCAGCAACGGCTTTGTTGTGCGATCGTACTTCTGTAATTAACGAAGTCTTCATCAGTCGGTTGAAGGCATCCTTCAAAGTCGATCGATAAAACTCTTTAACGAACGGTATCCTAGTTCTAATTTCCTGACCTTCCAAATAAGCCATCACGGCGGATTCATCAAAAGCCAATTCCAAATCTAAAACCCCTTCCGTTTCCCCCCGAAACAGCGCTAACATATTGTGCGACTGAACGCTTCTCGCTGCAACTTGATAATTGCGGTACATTTCAAATTTAGTGCTTCCTTCCGGGAAATCATCTTTAATTTTTGATACAAAAACTCCTGTTTTCATCAAAAACTCTCGCAAATAAGCCCGCAATTCAGCTTTTTCCGAAACCGCTTCCGCCAAAATATCCGCAGCACCTTTGAGAGCTTCTTCTGCTGTTTTAACTCCCTTTTCTTCCGAAATATATTTAGCAGCTTCCGCATCCAAGTCTGCTGGTTTAGCCGTCGGCAAGTTCAGACTTTTGATAAAATTCGCCAGCGGTTCCAAACCTTTTTCCCTAGCAATTGTCGCTCGCGTCCGCCGCTTGGGTTTGTAAGGCAGATAAAGGTCTTCGAGTTCGTTTTTTTGCAAACACGATTCGATTTTAGCTTGCAGTTCTTCAGTGAGTTTCCCTTGAGAGCTAATCGTCTCTAAAATCGACTTTTTGCGCTCTTCAATTTCCGTCAAATAGGTGAAGCGATCGGAGATATCTCGCAACTGAATTTCATTCAGCAAATCCGTGCGTTCTTTGCGGTAGCGGGCAATAAACGGAATAGTTGCTCCCTCTGCGAAAAGTTCCAGAGCATTATTGACTTGAGACAGATTGATGGAAAGTTCTTGAGCAATCAGTTGAGGAATGTCGATCATAGTGCAGAATTTCGGATCAGTCAATTTTAGATTGTAGATTTTAGATTTTAGATTAACTTCACAGACGAGAGGAAGAAAAGGGAATCATCCCATTTTTGTTAGAATTGCTTTCTAGGAGTGCGATCGTCCCGCACGGCAAAGCCGATATCTCTCGCTTCTAGCTCTAGGGCTTGCACTCCTGTGAAAGCCTGATTGGGATGCTCCCGTGATGTTAGCATAAATGCAGTCATTTCTCAATATTATATGTTGCCTTTTAAATATCCTGTGCCGCAAACCGATCCGCCGCGATCGCCCAGAGAAACGCTGCCGACGATGTACGATTTACCCAGCGAAGACCCGGAGGAACCTGGTTTGCCTGACGAATTTCACGATTTGCAGCCGCAGTTGTTGAGCCTGACGTTTCGACCTCGGAATTATCCGGCTTCTGAGATATTTAGCGGCACCGACATGAACCTTTATAAGGAATACCCTGAAAACCCCGTGACTTCAGTCCGGGAATGAAAGGGCGTTGCAGGATTTATCCTGCCTGTTCTCTTTACCTCAATCCTGAATCTAAAATTCAATCTTTTTAATTCAAAAAACTTTCTTAAAAAGTTGGACAAGACGGGACAATATGGTAGACTAAGACAGTCAAGGTTAAACTCCTTTGTCCGAAGTGAAACAGTTAAGACACACTTTTAGGCATGAACTGGGGGACAAAGTGCGGCGAAAACACTCTAAACAGCCGAAACCGAAAATGTAGGTTTCAATCCAGCAAACATAAACTTGTCTACTGGGAATTGTTAAGTAGGGTAGGGCATACCCAAACTCTAGATAAATATTCTAGTACGCTTTTGGAGATAGATCCCAAGAGAGTGTTTCTGAATTGGACTCGTCAATTGGTGGTACTCCACGGTTGAAAAGTTTAAGTATTGCCGTGAGGACAGAACATTTTAAGGTCAGTCGCTGAATTAAGAATCCCCTCGGCTTCAGCCAGGGGAGTGTCAATATGACGTGCATCACACTCTGTGGCACAAGCGCCCGGATTGGTTGGGAGTTGTGGGAGTTCCCCGACTTTACGATCGCTCCGAACTGCGGATGAGTTATGTTACTTGGCAGGAAGGTGTGAATCCTTTTGTAATTGTAGAACTGCTTTCGCAGGGAACAGAAAAAGAAGATTTAGGCGACAATACCGATGAGGAAAAGTTGCCACCTCAGTCGGGAAACGCTGCGGGTAACGGGCAAGTTTTGGATCTGGAGACGAAGGAGGAACCGCCTAGAAAATGGGAGGTTTACGAGCAAATTTTGCGGGTTCCTATTTATGCAGTTTTCAGTCGCTATACTAACAAATTGCGAGTGTTTGAATTGAAGGGCGGACACTATCAAGAATTAGAATTGCCTGACTCGCGAGTGTGGATTGCTGATCTAAGTCTGGGCTTGGGTTTGTGGCAAGGCGAGTTCCAGGGAATCGATCGACTGTGGTTGCGCTGGTATGATGTTGATGGCAATTGGATTCTGACTGAAGCGGAACAGCAACGGCAGCGGGCCGAGTCAGCGGAAGCTCAATTGCAGTCTTTAATTCGGCGGCTGCGGGAATCTGGCATCGATCCCGATCGATTTTTAAACGGTTAAAGACGACTAAGGATCGCGAATTAAATAACTTACAATTTTAATTGTTATTGTGGGATGGGCGTCCCGCCCGTCCTTTTTGGACG
>NZ_JAUBTI010000065.1:0-38814 GCF_036702415.1 Microcoleus sp. D3_18a_C4
GAAGCTAAGTGTCGCTTTTCCCCAAAAGCGGCGCACCTTATCATACTTTTGTATATTTGCAAAATCGGGATGCTCCCCCTTAACTTGTCCTAAAACTAATCTTTGACTCGTCGCCCAAGCACTGACCATATGAATTGCTTTTTTATCTCCTCCCCGTGAGTAAGAATGGCGAAGAGTTTTGCCATCAATTGCGATTACTTCTCCAGGATTGAAGCAACTAATAGATTGAATCCAACTCAAAAAACATTTCTGAAATTGCTCCGGTTTGAGGCGAGAAAATACTCGCGCAATTGTGTCATGTGAAGGGATGCCATTCGGCAATTCTAAAATTTTCTTTAACCATTCGTATTTAGCTCGCCCGTAACTTTCAATATCCACCCATGTATCAGCACCGCAAATCACGGCACAAATTGAGATGGTGATAATGTCAATTAATTGATGATGTTTTGTCCGCTCAATTCTGGGATCTTCTAAGTCGGCAAAATGGTCGGCGATGGTGATTTTAGGTTTAAGTTTCATACAGGTAAACCCTAATTAAATGTTTTGTAGTTACTCAATAATTCTTCTCCAGTATACCAGATTCTGTTAACATGAAATTTAGATGCGTTCGCCCTGTGTCTGCGTAAGTCCTATGTAGAAATCCTAAATGATTTGTGTAATTCTTGTAGGGGCAAAACCCACGCCCGGTTGCACCGCCTTGGGTGGGGTAGGCACTCTTAGCACTACCCCTACATATTTTTACAACTGATGCGAGGATTGCTATATTTAGCTACTGGCATTGGTTGGGTGTTTTAAGCAATCTATTTAATATGATGCAATTGCCAGACCAAATTTTTAGCAAAACTTTAAGAAATTCGGCCTGAAGGTATGATTGACTGAAAATTAAAAACAGTCGATCGAGCAGACTGGACAATTTAACAATGATTCCCAGGGAGCATTTTATGAAATCCATTGCTAAAAACAGCATCCACTGGACTTACTCAGTAGCTATTTTATGTGCCCTTTTCGCACTACAGCAACAAAAAGCTACAGCAGCAACGCTATCTCATGGCTGGAATTATGCGATCGATTCCTTCAACGACGGCGTGACAGGGCCCCAAATCGGCGGCGGGGAATTTGAATTTTACGGCATCGCCATCAAAGAAACATCAGATACAGCTTTCATCGCCATCAACTCTAATCTAAGTTTAGCAGGATATGCCGACCCACTAGCTCAAAGAGGCAACATCAACTACGGCGATTTATTCTTCAATTTTTCCGGTCAAAACTTCAATACAGCTAACGCAAACGGCAGCTTGTTTGGTATCCGCTTTGCCGAAGGAAATGACTCCAGCGTGGCGACAACAGGCGTTTACAAAAATGTTACAGCGAAAAACGTCACTCAAACTAACTCTGGCTTTAGCAATTTAAACCAATTCAATACGGTAGTGGCATCTCAAGGCGGAACCCCATCAATGGGCGATTTAGCTGCCACAGACCCCTATTTTCAACAAACAGGAAACTGGACTGTTCTCAACTCAATAGCTACGGGTACAAAAGTAGGAGAAATTAATTTTTTAACACCAGCAACTTTGAGCGTCCTCGGTCTTGATTTCGCTCAGTTTAATGCCGTAGGTTCTCAAACCATTGGATTCAGTTTCAATAAATCCTCAATGCCTTCGGGGAACTATATTGCTAACTTTTTTGCCGAGTGCGCTAACGATGCGATCGCCATTAAAGGATCGTTTGAAAAAGAATCTGCTGAACCAGTACCAGAACCTGCTACTATCTTCGGTACTTTAGCCGGATTTGGGATTCTAGGTATTGGTGCAGCGAAACGCAAAATTCAGCACAAGAGTAGCTGAAATGGATTTTATATCGCTCCCCGTAGGGACACGGCAATGCCGTGTCCTGCACTTCATAAACTGCAATCTGCTGTATCTACGACTCCTCTAAGCTAGGTTGAAATTGGCAGCACTTATTGAGCTGGCAGACATTCCATTGAGAGAGGCTAAAATTTCATCGGTTGCTGACAAACGGATGAAAGTTGAACTGTTTTCTTGAGTAATTGAGAGTTGAGAGAAAGTGAGATTGTTGGCGAGTATTAGCAAATCTTGGCCATCCTCAAAATCCAAGATAGTATTGATGCCAGAATTGGTGGAAAGCAAGAATTTATCATTACCCTCACCTCCCGTCAAAATATCACTTCCTAAACCGCCAGTCAGCAAATCATCACCCTTACCTCCCAGCAGAATATCGTTACCATCACCGCCATTCAAAATGTCAGAACCGCGGCTGCCAAACAAGGCATCATTACCGCTACCTCCCAGCAGAATATCGTTACCTTTGCCTCCGAAAAGAGAGTCATTTGCGATCGCACCGTCGAGGTAATCATTGCCCCTCATGCCCATCAAAGCATCATTTCCGCTGCCGCCATTCAGGATATCGTCGTCATTTGTACCAAGAATGCGATCGGGCGAATCGCTGCCCAACTCCGCGTCACCGGTAACAACAGGAACCGCAAGCCCAGGCGCAGGCGAGGTTGTGTCTTGAATTTTGCTATCTAAAGCAGCACCAGTATTCTCAGCAACTAACTGGGAAATTGGCTTGCTTCCCGCACCAACTGCTTTAAAGTCTTGAGTAGTTTCGCCCAAAGATACTTTTTGGACGCGGGCGACTGCTTCGGGAATGGATGTTCCTGTTGTGCTGGAGACAGCGGCATCAATGAGTTGATTTGCTGTTGCCATTACTGTCGCAGCTTGCGAGGCAAGTTGGGTGAAGTTTAGACTGTTAAAACTGGGGTCAACTTGCTTGATTCTACTGACAGATTGCTGAATTATTGGTTCTAAATCTGCTGCATTGCTGAGGTTTAAAACTGTACTGGATTGAATTCGACTCGTAATTGAACTGACAACAGCCTTGACAATATCCTTAGTCAATGCACTAGAAGCACCGTCAATCAAAGCGCTAGTTTGAGTGATGATGTTTTGGACTTTCACCATTGCGGATAAAGTTGCGATTCCGCCTGGTTCGTTGTTGTTGGTTGCCTTGATGGGATCTAAGCTAATTAGGTCAACATCAGCGGGGATGGCAAGGGATTTTTTGACGGAAGCTTGTGCTTGTTCTGATGTAACTCCTTTGTCGATTAAGTCAGCAACTAAGCTGGTTAAAAGGGTGACAACAGTAGCATCTGGTGGTGCGGTAACTGGTGTTTCTAGCGGTAAACCCGTGGCAGTATCGGTGCCACCTATGGCAACTAAATTGCCTTCTTCTGGGTCAATTTCCCCGTTTTGATTTTTGTCAAAAATGTTGGAGGCGAGATTCAGATCGAATTCACCATTAGGGCTAGTTATGGCAGACGGTTCGTTAGGATCGAGTATGCCGTTTTTGTTGGCATCTAAGAAGACAGTAGCACCAGCAATGTAATTGTCAATCACAAAACCGCCGAAACTGTTACTCTTGAACCGAACGAGTTCGCTAACACTGGCACCAGACGCATCCGTTCCCGTTACCTTCAGCCAATAGTTGAAAGATTTTGGGCGACTCGCATCTAAATTGATAGTACGGGTTTCGGGATTGAAAGTTAACCACGAGGGGAGAGGAATTTGAGGAAAACTTAACCCATCTACCGGCTGGCGATAGGAACCGCGGTTGAGAGCTGTCTCCCAAGTGAATGCAGACGAATTCAAAGCATTGTAATCGGCCAGACAGATCGTATAACTAATGCGATCGCCCGGATCGGGGTCAGTATCGGTGTTTGCAGCAAAGATCAACTCATTGGTTTTATAACCTCCTTGCGACAAGACAGGACGATTTACAACTGGCGGGCGATTATCCGTTGGTGTCGGTGTTGGTGTCGGCGTTGTTATCGGCGGTGTCGGCGGTGTCGGCGGTGTTGGTGGTGCTGGTATCGGTATCGGTGTTGGTGGAGTGTAATTAATAATAGTTGTGGTAGCAGTATCAGCAGTAATTATCGGTGTTGCCGCTGCGACACCTGTGGGATATGACAGGGTGATGGTAATAGTTTCATCAGCTTCAACTACGGTGTCGCCCAACACATCCAGAGTGATGGTTTTTGATGTTTCACCAGTCACAAAACTAATTGTGCCAGTAGCATTAATTGCCCCAGAAGTGCCGCCGATATTGTTATAATCGCTGCCGTTGGTAGCTGTTCCTGCTATTGCATATTTGACGCTACTTGCCCCGCTAATGTCCTCGCTGCGAGTCACAGTGAAAGTTAGAGGTTTTTTGCCGCTATTGCCTTCGTCAATGCTGGCAGTATTGGTGGCAATGGCATAAGCAACAGCACCTCGATCGGCAATAGTTAGCGTTGTTGTTTTTGTGGGGCCGGCAATGCCACCAGTAATTGTGCCAAAGTTTAAAATTGCGGTTTCGGGGTTTTCAGAGATACTGTCAGGCTTGATTGTAAATTCAATATTCTTGGTGAGTGCGTCACCTGTTGAACCTGCGGGGAATGTAATCGAGGTAGGGGAAAAGGTGTAGTCTAAATTTTGGGTGGCTGTGCTAGTGGGGTCGAGGAGAATTGGGACAACTATATCGTTTGAGGGAGTGCCACCGCTGATCTTGACGGGAATATTAACTACTGTGTCGGTTGTTCCTTCCACGCTGCTGTAAGTGGCCGCACCGAAATTAACTGTATTCGATGTCGGCGTTGGTGTCGGTGTTGGTGGTTCTGGTGTTGGCGGTGTTGGTGGTGCTGGTGGCGGTGTTGGTGGTGCCGGTGGTGCCGGTGGTGCTGGTGGCGGTGTCGGTGCAGTGTGGTTAATAATAGTTGTGGTAGCGGTATCAGCCGTAATTATTGGTGTTACCCCTGGGACGCTTGTGGGATTTGACAGGGTGACGGTAATAGTTTCATCGGGTTCAACCGTAGTGTCGCCTAACACATCCAGAGTGATGGTTTTTGATGTTTCACCTGTCACAAAATTAATCGTGCCAGTAGCAGTTTTTGCCCCAGAAGTGCCGCCGATATTGTTATAATCGCTGCCGTTGGTAGCTGTTCCTGCGATCGCATATTTGACGCTACTTGCCCCGTTAGTGACGTTGCTGCGAGTCACAGTGAAAGTTAGAGGTTTTTTGCCGCTATTACCTTCGTCAATGCTGGCAGTATCGGTGGCAATGGCATAAGCAACAGAAACCTGGTCTGAAATAGTTAGAGTTGTTTTTTTTGTGGAGCCCGCAATCCCACCAGTAATTGTACCCAAGTTGAAAATTGCGGTTTCCGGGTTTTCAGGGAGATTGTCAGGTTTGATAGTAACTGCAATATTTTTGGTGAGTGCAGCACCTGTTGAACCAGCAGGGAAGGTAATCGAAGTAGGGGAAAAGGTGTAGTCTGAATTTTGGGTGGCTGTGCTAGTGGGGTCGAGGAGAATTGGCACAACTACATCGTTTAAGGGAGTGCCACCGGTGATGATGACGGGAATATCAACTACTGTGTCTGTTGTTCCTTCCACGCCCTTGTAAGTGGCCGCACCGAAATTAACTGTATTCGATGTATTCAGCAGAACCGAGACATTGTTAGAAGTGCCGTTCGTAGTAGCTAAATCCAACTTGGTGTCAGCATTAAAATCTGCCGCAGCTATACGATTTCCCCCCAAAGTCTCCAGGTTAGTAAAGTTGCTGAGATTAGCAAAATTACCCGTACCATCTCCTAACAAGACTGAAACCTTGTTCCCGCCGGTAGGCATGGCTAAATCGAGTTTGCCGTCGCCGTTCAAGTCGCCTGCAACCAGAGAAAAGACACGACTTGCGACAGCAAAGTTGGTAGCATTACTAAAATTACCCGTACCATCTCCCAAGAAGACTGAGACATTCTCAGAAATGTCGTTACTTGCGGCGAGATCGAGTTTGCCATCGCCATTAAAGTCCCCTGTGACGACAAAGTGATTCTGTCTCCCAACAAGATTACCCGCGCTAAGGTTAACGGGGGAGTTAAAGTTGCCATTACCATCTCCTAAGAAAACGGAGATGTTGTCAGTCACTTCATTGTTCGACGTGACTAAATCGAGTTTGCCGTCGCCGTTAAAGTCGGCTGTGGCAACAGTAAACTTTGGTTTGTTTGTATTAAGTGGAACGGGAGGACCAAAGCTACCAGTACCAGATCCGAAAAGTATTGAAATTGTTGAATCGTTGCTGCCAAACCTCGGGGCTGTGGCTAAATCTAACTTGCCATCTCCGTTGAAGTCGCCGGCTGCGATCGAGCTATGATGAATATTTAAAGCGAATTTGGTAGGATCACCAAAACTGCCAGTACCTGTGCCCAGCCGGATGGAAACGTAACCGGGGTTAGCAGCAGCAGGTATATTCCCTACAGCTAAATCGAGTTTACCGTCTACATTAAAGTCGCGCACTACAATGGACTTGACAATATCCTTTGGGTCAAACAAGGTGGTAGCAGTAACAAAGCTGCCCGTAGTACCCGTCCCCAACAATATGGAAATATTGTTGGAGTCCTGGTTGACCACGGCTAAGTCTAGGAAACCGTCGCCGTTCAAGTCGCCCGTATCCATGTCAATAGGAATCTTGCCGACATTATAGTTCCTAGCTTCACTTAAGGTGGAGAGGACGTGGCTGTATGCTGCTAGAACTTCAGGCCGAAATGCTAAAGAGGCTGCTATTTTCACGGTTGTCACTTCTAGTTCCCAGTCGCCGCCTTTTGCTGCACTGCCGGTGAGGTTTTTGGAGGCGGCAACGTTGGTATTTGTGAGTTGGGCGATGCGCTGGATGAAGGTGAAGGATGTCAATGCGACATTGCAACCGTAAATCAGAATGTCCGCACCCCGATTTAAAGCGCTTCGCCACTGCTGAAATTGCTTGGAATAAGTTTCCAGATTGTCAGAACACAATCTGGTTTTGCCCAGTTGCAAGCTGCCGGGAGCTCCGTGAGAAATGATGTGAATGCTATCTATATTGCTGCGATCGCCCAAAACTTCGGTAATTTGGTCGATCGCATCCCTGTCCCCATCCAAAACCACTACTTCCGTACCCGGTGTTACTCCGGCAATCAAACTTTGATAATCTTCAACTTGAGAATCGATAAAGGCGATCGCACTTCTTGAAACTTGACAATTAAAATTTGGCATCCCACCACCTATTTCTGGTTTAAAAAAGACTGAAAATTTGTTGTATCAACCATAAGGCTTGATTGCATAAAACTCTGTAAAGATTTGATAAAGATGTATTGATAAATAGTCTCTCGATCGACCTTGGGAGTGCCAAGAGTGCCTCCCCCCCCCGCCCACGAGGGCAACCGCGGGGGGATTGCCTACAAAAAATGGGGGGATATGCAAATCGGGTCGATCGCACTTTCTACCGTATTTTTATTAAATCAGGTGGCTATTTGAGAACTTGAGTGAGTTCTCATCGACTTCTCATTGACTTTTGATTAGACCTCTCCCATAATTAGGTTTTTGTGCAGATGGGACAAGGCGTAACGCAATGAAAATAGTTAAAATTATTAAGTAATCTTGCGGGCGATCGAGACTGCGATACAAACGATATATCTAATAGAGGTAGGGACACGGCATTGCCGTGTCCCTACGGGGATATTGATAGTACCTATAAACCTGCAATCTGCTGTAAATTGACACAAATGCACTGCCAACCCTAGCCGGATCGACTGTCGCAATCTCGATCGCACCTAAAAAGCTTAGCGCGAGATAAAATGCGCCCAAACATTCCCATCTGGCCCAGCAACTTGATTGACGTAACTGTAGGGATACATCAACTTTCTCCCCTCAGTATCGCTGTAACCAGTGAGTGCATCTCCCCAAGGATCTTGCACGATATAACCCTGAGAATTGTAGCCAATTACAGTAAGAATGTGACCGGCCGCAGTAAAATCTCCCGCTAAAACTACTGGCCGTCGATTCAGCAATTCCGATCGCACCTGGGCCCACGTGCGAGTTGTACTAAAACTCGTCTTAAACCCGTAGGCCTGAATCAGCGCCGAAAGCACGCTGTGATCGGTTTGAGAACCCTGGCCGGCATAGTCGAAACACCACTGCAACAACTCATCCTCCAACTGTCCGCCCCACTGAGAACGAACGCCGTAGTAATAAAATACCATCGCGATCGAAGTTACGTTGCAAGTAGACCAGTCAAAACGCGGATTGTCCCGCTGCGAAAAATACGGCACGTTCAATTCCACATTGTTCGGAACCGGATCGAAAATTTTATCTCCCCGCTTGAACTGAACAAAACTAGGAAAAACATAACCTGTATTGCCCAAATTCGGCAGTTCTTCACTCAGGGAAACTTTCAGGTGAGATCCTTCCGCACCGTAGCTGTTCACGCCGTAAACTCGACCTAAAGGCAGCGTAGTTTTCTCGGTACTGCTCAGGTTAGCAGAATCTACCGGCCGTTTTTTAAAGACAGTTGCTTGCAGGATTGTCATCGTCAAAGCATCGGGGTCAAAGGGAACCTCTTTGCCGTCTTTTTTAATTTTAACGTCCTGCCAATAAATAAATCCGATATTGCCGAAGCCGGGAATTGATTCGGCGAGAGTTACTCGAAAATGCCCCAAAATGCAGGCATAACCAGTAATGGCATAGGTAGTGCCTAAAAGTAGGTCAGCAATTTGATCGGCAGGCAGTTTCGATGAATCTTCGGGTTTAGCTTTAATCTGAGTTGTTTGAGTTACCAAAAGTTGAGCGCTGACGTTGCTATTCGGTACGTCAGCCAGGTCAAATCTTAGGATTTGAGAACCTTTGGCCAACTGAACATCGGGTTCATAAAAATAGCCAAAAGTGCCGATCGGTGAAATTGCTGAATCCACAATCACCTTGAGATGCCCGTCAATAAATCCGTATTTGCTAACGGCCAAAGTCTGGCCTGCTTTGACAAAAACTTTTTGCTGATTGTTGAGCCGGGAAGAATCAAGGGGAGCTACCTTAAACAAAGTGTCAGAAAGTATCTTTAAGGTCAAACCTCGTCCGACAGTTAGCGGATCGGAAGTTACGGCAATGTAAATTATTTGGCTGCCAGTAACGTTGCCTTTGCTGTCAGTTGCCCGCAACCTGAGCCACCGAGCTCCGGCTACGCTAAATCCTTTAGACAAATTAACTTGCCAAGTGCTGGCCTCTTGGTTTAGCGTGACGGTTAGGGGAAATGTATCCTCAGCTATCACCTCAATTTTTGCTGTTTTTTCTCGGTCAAAAGTACCCCGAAGGACGATCGGCTGATTTACCAAAACTTCTGACGGCCCTTGATAAGTTAAATTCACAGCGGGATTGAAAGATTTGCCACCGCGGCTGAATTGCACAAAATCGGGATAAATGAAACCCGTATTGCCAAATTGCGGCAAATTCTCGGTCAGCGAGACTTTAATGTGGCTTTGTTCGATCGAGAATCCGGCAATTCCGTAAATCATTCCCGCCGGCAAGGTAATTTTTTCTTGAGGTGGCAGGCTAGCGGCATTTACCGGGCGCTTTTTAAACACAGTCGTTTTGATGATTGTCATCGTAACGGCATTTCTATCATACTCAATTCCCCTCCCGTCTCGCAAAATTTGGACGTGCTGCCAGTACAGAAATCCCGAAGTTCCTAAGTTAGGAACTGCCCGCTCAAAAGCGACTCGAAAATGGTTTTCCACGCAAGCGTAGCCAAGAATATTGAAAGTTTCTCCTGCGTTAAATTGTAATTTCTGAGTCGATCCTAAAGTGGCAGAATCTGCGGGGGTTAACTTTAACCATGTCTTTTTGATAATCCACAGTAACTGCATTCCACGCGGCGGGGTCGGCAACTCGGCGCGATCGAATATGAGAATTTTTGCGCCTTTGGTTATAAGTACGTGTTTTTCGTAGAAAAAGCCAGAGGTTCCCACCGGAGTAATTGGATTATTTAGTTGAACATTCAGATGCCCATCTTCTAACTCGTAGTCCCTAATTTGATAAATTTTACCTGCTGGTATTTCCGCTTTTTGCAGGTTGTTAAGATTGCTTGCCGGCAGTGTTCCGACTTTGAATGCGGTATCTCTGAGAGTAATTAACGTCAAAAATTGAGCGGGCGACCCAGAAGCAGGATTAACTTTGATGTTAATTGTTTGTTGACCGATAACTTGGCCGGTCTTATCACTTGCCCTCACCTGCAGTGTCCGAGTTCCTGCGCTAGGGAATCCTTTATCTAAACTGATGTTCCAAATGCCTCTAGAGAGATTTCTCCCGACATTCAGGGCATTTGAGCCTTCTGTTGCTGAAATCGCTGCCACTAGATTTGTGTCAAAAGTGCCAAGTAAGACAGCGGCCCTATTGACCTCAATTTCTCGCGGGCCTAAGTAACTCAAAATAATTTTGCTGCTTGTCATTATATATCCCCCTATCTACTTAATTATTCAGCTAAAGCAAGGATAACTTCTGATTTTATCAAACACAATGACTCGAACCAGGACAAAATGGCCCCTAGATTCAGCCTACGGGCGGTTAATGCCTTTTACAGTATAAGTTTTTAATTATTGGCGGGAGTTGCCCCACAAATCTAACTTTAGACGTACAATAAGCACCTTAACCAATATATGCCTGGTTAAGGGGATTTGTGGTGCAAGTCTTAAGGGAAGGAATTTAGTTCGAGTAGTTTGCTTACCCCTGTACCCTTGACCCCTCAGTGGCTGAGTCAATCGATTTTAGATTTTAGATTTTAGATTTTAGATTTTAGAATTGAAGCATTGACCCCACGGATGAATCCGGGGGCTTGTATCCTGGATGCTTGATTGTCAGGACTTACGAAAAAAACCCGGTTCCTAGGAGAATATTGCTTATAGCAACGAGGCATCTAGGAAGAAACCGGGTTTTTAGCCGTTTGGTGCGTGCAGGAGTGTTAGTGCGATCGGCTAAAATTCGACTAAACTATGGTGACGAGAATATCTTGAGCGTGAGTGTCAACTTTCATGGTTTCCCCTTCATAAACTTGAATGATTTTGCCAGTACCGTCGATGACGAAAGTAACGCGCTTGGCATAATCGCCTTTCTCGACATCATAAGCTTTGGTAATCGTGCCATCAACATCTGCTAATAGCTGGAAAGGCAAACCGTATTTCTCTGTGAACTTTTGGTGCGATTCTTCGTTGTCGCGGCTGACACCGAGAACTACTATATCTTTGCCCTTGTATTCTTCATGGGCTGCTTTGAAGCTTTGGGCTTGTCTGGTGCAGCCGGGGGTGTCATCTTTGGGGTAGAAATACAAGATTACGGTTTTACCTGCGAATTGGGACAGGGAGACGGTGTTGCCGTTGGTGTCTTTGGCGGTAAACTGAGGGGCAGCGCACCCAACTGGTAAAGTCATAGTTTTGTTTTTCTTGGGATTTATAAATGTATTTTAATTGATTTTGGGCGGGCTAGAAGACCAACCCCTACTCCCCACAAGAAAATTTATTCTTTGTGGAACAGGCCACAAAGCCTGTTCATGATATTTAATTAAACTTCAGTAGGTTGTTTTTGGGACTCTAGCCAGCGATCGTAAGCTGTTCGATCGCCTGCGAATGAATCAAGGGTGACGGGCGATCGCTCGTATTGCTGGAGTGGAGCATTTTCTATTGGTTTGTAGGCGCAATAGCAAATACAAATTGAGTCAAATTCTGCACCATAGGGAGCTGGAATTTCAGGAGTGTATTCGTGAACTTTCACAACTTCCCAGCCGCTGTCTCTGAAATGAGTTGATGCACTGGGAAACATTGGGGCGATCGCACTTTCGACAATAACGCTTTCAGTTAAACGATAGCCCGGTGCTGGGGATGGCTTGCCGCTAGAGTCATAATGCTCGGCTATTGTCCAAATCAATGACTTAACCGATCCAGCATTAGCTACTCGGTAAAAGCTTTCTCCTACTTTTGTTTCGGTGAGCGATCGGTATTTTTCCAGTTCACCTTTGTCGGCTCGGAAAATAATGTATTTACGCATCTTGTTTTCTCTCCTTCAGGTAATCACCTTGACTCAAGTCCATTGGCGAGGGCGGAAACTCGCAATTTCCCTCAAAAATGCAATCTACGCTCAAAATAGAATTGCCAGTCTCTTCTATATTTTTCAGCGGCCAACCGTATTTTTCTTCCATATTAATGCAAGCCTCTTCGCTTGTGGCTGCATGGCGCGTCTCGTTTTTTTCGTCATCATACCGAGGTTGTGACATAATTAATATGCTCCCTTGTTGGCTATTTCAACATTTGGAGTAGTCGTCATGTCCGGGTGTTACCGCAATCGGACATGACGCTTGTCCTTACTTTATAGTATACAGCCGGCGATATGTATAAGAGCCATGTTTAATTTACCCAACATAATATGATTTATTTCTACACTGTTATTCTCATAAAAAGTGCTGAGCGTTGGGTCTCTCTGTGTTTAGAAAATGGATTGGTGGGACAAGGCCATACTCCCGAACAATCTATTGATAAACTTAAACAAGCTATTGAGTCATTTTCCGAAGTATATGAATCAGAGTCTGATGTTTATCTCAGCCCTCTTTCTATTAATGAGTTACACGAGTTTCTAACTTTAGAAGATGCCGAAGCCTCAGACACTTATGAACTAAGAAAAGTTTATGCCTAAAAACCTTCCATCTTTAAAACCTAAAGCATTAATTAAGATTTTAGAATAAAACGGATGTCAGTTTTACCGAGAGGGGAAAGGATCTCATCGTTTGTATATGCGTGAAATTGAAAACCGAAAAAGGATTGTTCCGATTGATATGGGTGCTGGGGAAATGTCACCAGCTTATGTGTTGCGGATTTTTAGACAATTTGGGTTTACCGATCCAGAAATTGAGGGGATGATTAGTTAAGTCCGCATTAATATGCTGTCTGGTTGGCGGTTTCAACATTGGGAGTAGTCATCTTTGCCACTCAGAAAAGCGATCGCCTAAAATGGCTTTTACAGCCCAACTCGTCTAACCTGTCCTAAAATATAAGAGACATCCTATATTAATTCCCTACCATGTCGATCGCCGTTATTAAAGAACATATCGAAATCACCCCAGGAATCTGTGGGGGAAAACCCCGTATCGCCGGACATCGCATCCGAGTTCAGGATATAGTTGTTTGGCACGAACAAATGGGAATGTCACCAGACGAAATTCTGTATCACTATCCAAGTATTTCTTTATCTGACATCTATGCAGCTTTAGCCTATTATCACGATCGTCGAGATGAAATTCGCTCTGCAATCGAAGCAGATGCAGAATTTGCTCGCCAATTGAAAGCTCAAACCCCATCGCTATTGCAACAAAAATTAAAAAATAGTCAACATGGCTAGGCGATGGCAATTAATTTTGACAACAAATTATAACATATTCTCGAACAACAAGAGATAAATCAAACAATACTTTCTCTCCTTCTATTCTGTTGAGTAAATAACGTTGACGCAATGATTCCAACCCATTCATCAAGTCCATTGATGACAGAGATAAACTTTGTCTTAAATCTTCCCTTGACACAGGTACATCAAATTTGCTTAATTGTAAAATAATCTCTCGTTCTGTGGATGATAGCCGTTTGAATAATTCAGTCAACCGAGATTTTATATCCTTAGTGACAACTAAACTATCTTCTTTTAAAAAATCAGCAACTTTCCCCCCAAATATATTTTTAATTAAATTTGCAATATCTTTTAAATAAACGGGATTACCTCCGTATAAATCACTCAACTCTGTCCAGGCTTCATCATCTTTTAATCCCCATCTTTTTACGATTTCTGTATTGTCTAATCCTTGTAACTCTAAGCACTTGATAGGATATAACTCCTCATCCGGGCTAACCATTTCTTGACATTGTTCCTGACTAATCAAGATGAAGCTACTTTGATGTTCTATATTTGCGATCGTTGTCAATAAATCTTGGTAATTTTTAGATTCCGTTTTGAACTCTCCTGCCAATTCTCCCTTAATAAATAATTCTTGGAAATCATCAAGGACGATTAAACATCTTTGTTGACGCAAAAGATTGAAAAACTGAGTTAACTTATTATTAGTTTGAATAGAATCGCGATCGACACCTGTGATAATTTCATTAATAATGCCCTCTAAAGATTGAGATAGTTTGAGGTTTTTCCAGATTACTACATCAAAATGTTGTAAATTTAGGTCAACAAACTGTTTGACTAGGGTAGTTTTGCCAATTCCACTTAATCCTAAAACTGAGACTAGATGAACATTTTGGTCGATTAACCAGCGGGAGAGGGTTTGAAGTTCGGTTGTGCGATCGTAAAAGTTGGTAATTTTTGGGGCTAGGCTTAAATCGTGATAATTTGATGTTGGTTTACTCTTAGGTTGATTTGGTTGATTATCTTTATGAGACTGGTATAGCGTTTGGGAACAAAAATTAAACTCATGATGATTTCCCACACCGATCACTTGTGATGATTTAATATATATCCTTTCTATGGTCGAACGAAAATTGTATTTATTAACATCTTCGCCTAACTGTTTAGATAAAATTTGCCATAGCTGACGCCCAATATTTCTAACACGACTTTCACTACGCTTACAATCATCAGCAATTTCATCATACGTTTTTCCCTGGTAAACCCCTGTAATTACAGCCTTTTGAACATCATCCAAGTGTTTTCCCGTTTTGGTGAATACCAACCTATCGGCACATTGTAAAACCTCTGTAACATCCATAAAATGTATCCACAGTAAATTTGGGTAATCCTAGTATATTGTAAGACATTGTATTAAATTTTGTGAATTTTGATTTAATTATTGGAAAATATACAATATAAAATAAGACATTTTAAGCTTTTGTTCGCTTAAATAATTATGTATACTGAAATTTACAATCTTGTTTTGAGCAAAGCACTTCAATATGTCAATGCCCCAAAAAATGACTGATGCTAATCTGAGATCGATTCCATCCGGTCTCTCTGGCATTTACGCAATATACCATGATTTTGATGGAGAAATTGATACTGCTTATGTAGGAAGGGCCAAAGGGACACCCGGAAGTTGTATTAAGACAAGACTGCAAAAACATTTTAGTGGTAAAGATAAGCAGCGCATTGGAACTGTGATATCGAGCCACCCAGATGACTTTTTCTTTTCTTATGAAGTGATTGAAAGTTATGAAAAATTGAAAAGAATTGAAAAATCCGAAATTTTCAAGATCCTACCAGCGGGAAACGTCCAACGCAATTTCAAAATTGAAGATTTAGGTATAGAGTGAGCGAATTAGAAATTTCAAAAAAATTCATCTTGCTCAGACAAAGTTCAACATAAGTTAATTACAAGTTAATTACAAGAGAGGTAAAAGTTTATGAGTGATGGTCAAAGTGTTAAGTATGCAGTGGACTTGGTGATGTGTATTGATGGCACTGGTTCAATGGGTCATTTAATTGAAGAAGTGAAGTCAGCCGCTCTCAAGTTTTACGAGCAGCTAGAAGCTAAGATGAAAGAAAAGAGTAAAAAAATAGATCAACTCAGAGCTAGGGTAATTGTATTTCGGGATTATTGGGCCGATCCCGCCGATAAAGTGATGCAATGTTCAGAATTTTTTGACTTGCGATCGCAGTCCTCCGATTTTGCTAATTTTGTCTCTCCAATTAAAGCTGACGGTGGTGGGGATGAACCGGAAAATGGCTTAGAAGCGGTTGGGTTAGCACTTAAGTCAAACTGGGAAAAAGGAGACTTTAGCAAGCAGCGATATGTGGTCGTTGTTTACACCGATGCTAGCGCTCATAGTTTAGACAAAAGCCCTAAACCCAGTCACTATCCTAATGATATACCAAAAAGCTTTGATGATTTGACGGATTACTGGCACGATATACCAACATCAGCCAAGCGTTTATTACTGTTTGCACCTGATGCTGAACCCTGGACAATGATGAGTAGCTGGGAAAATACGATTCATTATGTTTCGGAAGCAGGTAATGGATTAGAAGAACTAGAAATAGATCAAATTTTAGAAGCGATATCGGGGAGCATATAAGCAGGTTTGTTAATGAGCTATCTAAGTTAACTTAATTACAAAAATATGTATTAAGTTAACTTTTTAAATGACCTACAATCTTCAAAAAAACCATCAATTATGGCTATGACTAAATTTAATTTAGTAGTAAATATAGAAGTTGCTGAAGACAAAGGCGAAGATGCCAACCTAGCTGAAGATTTTGGACAAACTTTCTTGATGGGCGTGTTTGACGGATTAGGAGGTCGATCGGCTGGTTACGGTGGTAAAACAGGGGGACGTATTGCCTCAGAAGAATCATGTCAAATCAGCAAAACATTCTTCAAACAATGGCACGGTGAAATAAAGCCAGAAAATGTCATTCAATTGCAACAGCAAATTTGCCGATCGCTGAAAATTAAAGCAGATATCGAGATGCAGCCGAGAACTTCCTCTCGGCTAAAAGGTTCTTTAGTGGAACATAAACTTTGTACAACGATCGCCCTGGCTAGCATTCCCAAGCAAAAAGGACAAGAAAGAATTTTTGAAGCTAACTTGGCTTGGATGGGAGATTCACGAATTTATTTTCTCAGTCCAACTAAAGGTTTACAACAACTGACCAAAGATGACTTAGTAACTCCCAAAGATGCCTTAGAAATGCTGAGACAAGATCCACCCATGTCTCAATATTTAACCGCCGATATAAATCCGACATGGCAAATTCATTTTCAGCATTATGATATTAAAGAACCTGGCTGTTTTTTAGCTTGTACTGATGGCTGTTTTCAGTATTTTTCGGCTCCTTGGGAATTTGAAAAGTTGTTGCTAGAGAGGCTCTATAAGTCAGAAGGGGATACAATGGATAAAAATACTTGGCAAGAATTAATTAAACAAAGATACACAGAGATTAAGCAAGATGATGTTTCTTTAATTCTCTATCCAGTAGGATTTCATGGGATAAAGCACTTAAAGAGTTCTTATCAAGAACGTTGGCAGTATCTCCAAGAAAACTTTATGGCTCCTACGGCTAATGCTCGCTATGAGGATGTACAAACTCTGTGGGAAAAGTATAGAATTGATTATGAATATTATTTTCAATTTATTCAATATCTTCAGCCAATAGCTACTCCTAAACTACCCGTATCAGAAGATTATTCCTCCAGTTCAGTCGCTTCAGTCACTTCTAGTTCTAGTACAAATCCATTTAAAGAAATTAGCCAAACATCTAGAGAAAAAGCAGCAGCAAAGGCTGAAGAAATTCAAAGTTTATTGAACCAGGCTTACTCTTATTATGAAAATAATCGCTTAAAAGAAGCTGAAAATTTGTGCATTCAAGTTTTGAATATTGAGGTTCATCACAGTAAAGCTAAATATCTTTTAGGATGGATTTACACTAAATTAGCTTTGACCGAAAGCAATTATAACAGAGGAGAGTTATTCAAAAAAGCGGCTTCCAACTTTGAGGAACTTGTTTTAAACAAGTCGGCGGTGGAAAAACTTATAGCTGTCGAAAAAATTGTGGAATTATACCAAATTTTAGGTTGTATTTACTATTATTTAAATAGCCCAAATAAGTCAGTTGATTGTTATCAAAATTTTTTTAAGAGTGAGGGTTCAGACAAATTAGACAACTGGCAGGAGCACTTGAACTTTTTTGTGATGTCTCTGAGGAACTCCACAGGCAATAAATGCGACTCTGCTAATTCAGCTATACAATTTTGTCACCGTCTAGTTCATAATAATAAACTCTTACCTTATGGTAAAAATACTGTAATTTACTACTTTATGGCACAGCTACAAGAAATAGAAGGAGAATTAAATGCAGCCTTGAATAGTCTTCAAAGAGTCTTGGAAAATTCTTTGCAACTGGATCATAAAATGCACCAAGAAGCGCAACAAATGTATAATAAAATTATGACTAAGTTGAACGGCAGGAGATATTAATAACATATGTCTTACAAAAAAGGTGATGTTATTGCGGAAAAATATGTAGTAACCCGTGATTTTGATAGTGCTAACGGTGGTCAATGTCAATGGGGTTTTGCTATGTACAATAGCAACGAATATTTTGTCAAAAAATTCCTCAGTCCAGTTTATCCAGGCAAAGATGCACCAGGAAGCGAAAAAGGAAAACAAAAGCGGCGCGATCAGTGTGAAGAATTTGCTAGAAAACAGCTAGCTATTCAAACAGCACTATCTGCTTGTGGTGCAGGGGGATCAGTAGTAGTGATGGTAGACTTTTTTAAGTACGGTGATGATTATGGCGAACATTTTTTCAAAGTCTGCCAAAAAGTCGATACCAGTTCCTTATCAAAGGAAATACATACACTAAAGCCCAAAGAGCGTTTATTTGTCATGCTAACAGCAGCAGGCGCACTGAAAATTTTACACTCAAATGGGATTGTCCATCTTGACTTAAAACCAGATAATGTCCTGATTCAAAAATGGGAAGGGAGGCAAGTTGCTAAAATTATTGATTTTGATAGCAGCATTCTTGAAGGAGAATCGATCGCAGCGGAATTTTTAGTCGGCGATCCGGTATATTATTCCCCAGAATTTGCCAAACATATTGCCACAGCAGGAAAGACACCCGCACCCACTAAAAAATCCGATATTTTTTCCCTGGGTTTAATTTTCACTCAATATTGGACAGGTACTCGTCCGATGTTATCAGAAAAGTATACTTATGCTCACGAAGCTATTCTGGATCGAAAAAAACTGGAATTACCATCGATTAAAAATACAACTAAATTGCGCGGTACTCTCATTGAAGATCCGCTCGATACAGAAGTGCGTAAATTAATAGCAGAGATGTTAGCTTTAAATTATGAAGAAAGACCTGATATTAATCAAGTTCATCAAAAAATTAAATATTTTTATAATAATGGCGCTCCACCTAAAGATGGTAGAAATAAGCTAATTATCAATCTGAAGTCGAAATTATAAACAAATCACTTTTTTATGAAAAAAACCTATCAGTGTAAAGGTTGTGGGAATGAAGTTGTTTCACTGATGAAGCCTTCAGAGTGTCAGGTTTGTACGGGACGAGAATGGACGAGATTAGCTACAAGTAAACCGATTGATTCAGGAGATGAAACTATGGCTATTGATAAAGATTTATTTTCTTCCTTTAAATTCCGCTCGACGATCGAGGGGTACTGCCGAGATATTGGCTGGAATATTTCTAGGATTGATAATGAAATAGCTGTAATTAAGTTTGATATGGAGTCGGGAACTACTCAAACTTTATTGATTGTCAAGTATGATTCTACTCTTGAATTTTCTTGTCCTAGTGGTTTAAAATTTGACGAGATAGATGATGTTCCCCATAATCTATCTACGTTTCTTCTTGGAAAAAATGCTGAATATAAACTGGGTTTTTGGGCTTTGCAAAAACTCGGAGGCAAACAAACGTTTTCAATTATTCATAACGCAGAGATGAGTTTGATAGATGTTAATTATTTCGGTCGAGTAATAATTCGATTGATACAAGAATGTGATGATTTTGAAAGAAAAATTGAAGAGTTACTCAATAATTAATATGCGTTAGCGTAGTTATCCGTTAGGAATCGCTTTTTTGGATGTGGGTGTTGGAGGTTGAACGATCGCTCCTCCCCAACACCCATCACTTCAACGGCTCAATTGTAGCTATATTTTTCAGAACTCTACTCTCCTGACTCTAAATAGGTGATGATAAAAGTAGTACCTATTCAAAAGTTCTGGCAATGACTTTTATCCCATCCGAAGCGTTTAAATCTATTAGTTATCCCAGCCGCACAGTCAAAAGAGCCGATCGCGCCGTCCGCTGTTCCCCTTTTCAATTACACTTCTTCCAGACAATCCGCGATAACAGTGTTTTCCTAACTGCGATCGCCTCAAATTCCGGTGTCGAAAGCGGCTACACCCGATCGCCCGTATCCGAACTCGTAGCCGAAAACTCCCTACTCTGGCTGATCCAAGTCGGCGTACTGCGGCGGGAAGTAGACGGACAAGGCATTACCGACAGTTTTCGCCTCACACCCCTGGGCCGCCAACTCGTGGAAAAATGGGAACAGGAAGGACAGGGAGTGCCGGCCGCGTCATTGTGCGATCGTATGGGGAATGCCGTTAGCCGCGGGTTGGGAGTATTTCTTTAAGCGTTTATTGCTTCTCCGACAGTCTGACAGTCTGACTGTCTGACAGTCCGACAGTCTGACAGTCCGACATTCCGACAGTCCGACATTCCGACAGTCCGACATTCCGACATTCCGACATTCCGACAGTCCGACATTCCGACAGTCCGACAGTCCGACAGTCCGACATTCCGACAGTCCGACATTCCGACATTCCGACAGTCCGACAGGGAATGAATTCCCTGTCTCATAGCGAAAGTCGGTTAAAACCGACTGCAAGTCTCAATTCAATTCGATGTTGAGTTTCGCATAAAAGCGACTGCAAGTCTCAATTTAACTCGATGTTGAGTTTTGCATTTCACGTTAATCAACCTCCTCAGTCCTCTTGCAGAGGACTTGCGCTATGAGACAGGGATTTCAATCCCTGTCGGACTCGCCGTCAAACGAGTTAGACCGCGATCGCACCTTAGCAGTTTTTGAAGAACCGGGCGATCGCATCCCCGTTCCAACCTTTGCCGAATCCTTTAATCTCACCGTGGGTCAAATGTTCAGTTGGCTGACTGAGTAGCGCTACCTCGGTTTGTTTAGGAATGATTTAACCGCAGAGGGCGCAGAGGGCGCAGAGGAAGAGAAGAGAGAGAGTTCTACGGATTTGGTTCGATCTAATGTGCGGTCGATCGCTTATACTAAAATATCTGGTTGTCAGCTCTTCAATGACGAGAGATGACTAAAGTTGTCACTACAAACTTCATTATGATTATTTAACCGGACTTGATATCATCTCTCAAATAACCGCTAACTACTAACAACTAACTACATAAAAAGTTTGTCAAAAATGGAAGCTAAATCTTACAAAGACACGGTAAACCTGCCCAAAACCAAGTTTGATATGCGCGCCAACGCCGTCAAGCGCGAACCAGAATTGCAACAATTTTGGGCGGATCAAGAAATCTACGATCGCCTTTCGGAAAATAACCCAGGGGATTTGTTCATCCTCCACGACGGGCCACCCTACGCCAACGGACAACTCCACATCGGCCACGCCCTCAACAAAATCCTCAAAGACTTTATCAACCGCTACCAAATGCTGCGCGGCAAAAAAGTCCGCTACGTTCCCGGTTGGGATTGTCACGGATTGCCGATCGAACTTAAAGTATTGCAGAATATGAAATCGGAGGAGCGGCTAAATCTTACGCCGATCGAACTCCGCCACAAAGCCTCCGCCTTCGCGCAGCAAACAATGGAACAGCAGCGCGAATCCTTCCAGCGCTACGGCGTTTGGGGCGACTGGGAACACCCGTATTTAACCATGAAACCCGAATACGAAGCCGCTCAAATCGGCGTATTCGGTCAAATGGTGCTCAAAGGCTACATCTACCGCGGCTTCAAACCGGTTCACTGGAGTCCGAGCTCGAAAACAGCCCTCGCCGAAGCCGAATTGGAATATCCCGAAGGTCACACGTCGCGCAGCATCTACGTCGGCTTCCATGTGAGAAAATTGTCAAAATCTTTGCAGTCGAAGATCAAGCGCTATATGCCAAGCCTCTGGGCGGCGATTTGGACGACTACCCCCTGGACAATTCCGGCAAACTTGGCGATCGCCGTTAATCCAGAACTGACTTATGCGGTGGTGGAACCGCCGGCAAATTCCCACATCGCACAACAATTTATGTTAGTAGCTGTCGATGCGGTCGATCGGCTGTCGGCAACTTTTAACACTCAATTAAAAATACTTGCCACCTTCAAAGGCAAAGAATTAGAAGGCTGCATCTACAAACACCCGCTGTTCGATCGCGAAAGTCCGATCGTTGCCGGCGGTGACTACATTACCGCTGATTCGGGGACGGGATTGGTGCACACTGCACCGGGGCACGGACAAGAAGACTTTATCGTCGGAAAACGCTGTGGGTTGCCAGTTTTAACGCCCGTAGATGAGAACGGAAATTTCACCGCAGAAGCAGGACAGTTCGCAGGTTTAAATGTCCTCGGAAATGGCAATGCCGCAGTGATTGATGCCCTTGCCGAAGCAAATTGTTTGATTAAAGAGGAAAGTTACGCACACTCTTATCCTTACGATTGGCGCACGAAAAAGCCGACTATTTTTCGGGCGACGGAACAGTGGTTTGCCTCGGTTGAAGGGTTCCGAGATGAAGCCCTAAAAGCGATCGCCGGTGTGAATTGGTTTCCCGCCCAAGGGGAAAATCGGATTACTGCAATGGTGGGCGATCGATCGGATTGGTGTATTTCTCGCCAGCGGACTTGGGGCGTTCCCATTCCCGTATTCTACGACGAAGAAACCAACGAACCGCTGTTAAATGAAGAAACGATCGCCCACGTGCAAGCCCTTTTTGCCGAACGCGGTTCCGATGCTTGGTGGGAATTGTCGATCGATGAATTGCTGCCGGAATCTTACCGCAATAACGGCCGCACTTACCGCAAGGGTACCGACACGATGGATGTGTGGTTTGACTCCGGTTCTTCCTGGGCCGCAGTTGCCCAAGGTCGATCGGAATTAAACTATCCTGCTGATATCTATTTGGAAGGTTCAGACCAACATCGCGGCTGGTTTCAATCCAGCTTGCTTACCAGTGTAGCAACTAACGGCGTTGCTCCTTACAAAACTGTTTTGACTCACGGTTTTGTGCTCGATGAAAAAGGCCGCAAGATGAGCAAATCTGAAGGGAATGTCGTCGATCCGGCGTCAGTAATTAAGGAATATGGAGCCGATGTTTTGCGGTTGTGGGTGTCTTCGGTAGACTACTCGGCAGACGTGCCGTTGGGCAAAAATATTCTCAAACAGCAGTCGGATGTTTACCGCAAAATTCGCAATACAGCTAAGTTTTTGCTGGGCAATTTGCACGACTTCGATCCGGCAAAAGATGCCGTTGCTTACGAGGAATTGCCGGAACTCGATCGCTATATGCTGCACAGAATGGGCGAAGTTTTTGCGGAAGTCCAAGATGCTTTTGAAAGCTTCCAATTTTCCCGATTTTTCCAAACAGTGCAGAATTTCTGCACGGTGGATTTGTCGAATTTTTACTTGGATATTGCCAAAGACAGACTTTACATCAGCGCGACAGATACCCTTCGCCGCCGCAGTTGTCAGACGGTGATTGCAATTGCTGTGGAGAATTTAGCAAGGGCGATCGCACCTGTTTTGTGTCACATGGCTGAGGATATTTGGCAGTACCTTCCCTATCCGACTCCTTACAAGTCAGTATTTGAAGCCGGCTGGGTGCAAATTGATGCTTCATGGCACAATCCAGAATTGGCTACTCGCTGGCAGTATTTGCGGCAAGTGCGCGGCGAAGTTAACAAGGTTTTGGAAAAAGCCCGGATTGAAAAGGCGATCGGTTCTTCTTTGGAAGCTAAGGTTTTATTGTACGTTCCCGATGTGGAAAAAAGAGAGCAATTGCAAGTTTTGAATCCCAGCAGCGAAGGATTGGTGGATTATGTGCGATCGCAAAATTCCGTCATAGAGTTAGCGGCCCAGGAGAAAGCAAAAGCAGCACAAGATAAACAGGAAGAACAAGCGGCAAAAGTTGCCAAAGTCTTGACAGAAAACAAAATTTATGTTGAGCCGAAAACGATCGCACAAAAGAGCGATCGACCTTCTCAGATAGTAGAGTATTCTGTCCCTGAACTGTCGGCTTCAGATTCTGGGCAAATCTTAGATCGAGCCGCCGAGTTTGTGGCTAATTTGCCTGAATATGCGGGCAACTTTTTTACAGAATACCAACAAGTTTGGGTAACACTTGGGCTGTTAGCCTCTGTGTTAGTAACGGGCCGAGTAACGCTGGCGATTTTGGATACGATGAATCAGATTCCGATGTTGGGAGGCCTCTTTGAAGTCATCGGCATCTTATTTACAATCTGGTTTGCTTTCCGTCACTTGCTGTTTGCGGCCAACCGTCAAGAAATTGCACTACAAATTGATTTGCTGACAGCAGATGTGCTGGGCCAGACAACCGCGATCGTGCTTGCAGAAACAAAGGCGATCGTCCTCGCACCGCCAGTAGAGACAGCGCTTGTGCTTGTAGAAACACAGGCGATCGCACAAACAGCCCCAGCCGAAAAAGTGTTTGTAGAAACACCCCAAATCCCGCAAGCAGAATTAGTTGCGATCGAGCCCAAACCAGAAATTCCTGCTGAAATACCTGCAGGGCACGATTCTACAATGACCGGCAACAGTGTAGACGAACTGCGCTATTTGTTCATTACTTCGCAAGTCGAACTGGTTGAATCGAATGCAATCCTGCAGGAATTGCCGTACAGTTATCAGTCTCCAGAGTTGGCGATTGGTGTAGTGAAAGCAGACGGGGAAAAGTGCGATCGTTGCTGGAATTACTCGACTCACGTCAGCGAGTCGATCGAACATCCGCTAATTTGCGAACGCTGCGTTTCAGCAGTAGACGGCAAATTCTAACGTAGGCTGCGCTTCGGGAAAAATTCTTGAGTTTGTGGTAGCCACATTCATCCCGAAGCGCACCCTACAATAACTTCATTTACTTATTTCTGATTAAAAAAACGGCAGACGATTTCACCAGGGTTGTTTTGTCCAAACGGCAAAACAGTTCCATCTTTCTTAACCGTAGTGCGATCGCGGCAATTGTAGACTTCCAGAGGCTGTTTAACTCCATCAACATTCAGAATTACCCTGTATTCCCAATAGTTTTTCGCACTGCGTTTGATATCGACAATGCAAATCTCGCTTCCTTGATAATTGCGGCATACAGAGGCCTCAGCAGGAAGGGCGACCCCGAAAAAAAATATTAATAACAACAAGCAGCAAACACATTTCATCATCTGCGATCGCCTTTTCCTTTACGCTACTCCGAACCCAGTATGCGGACGCTTGTAAGGCGGATGCAACCCCAACACAATATCCTCCTCAGACACTCCCATATCTACAAATTCCCGTGCAATATCCACTTCTGTCATATTGCGCTGAATCCAAATTTTGCCATCCTTGATATCCAAATGAATGAAACAGTTGTAGATCCGCTTGAGTCCCTCCCAGCCAACATCGAGTAACTGATAGTGGTCGTGTTCCCAATCAAAAACAAGCTGGCATTCAACGTCGGGATTAGGCTTTTCTAGCGTTGCTTGTTGAGTTAGCAATTTTCGGATACACTGGCGGTAATGATCTACTCTTTCCATTCCACAATTACCTCTCTTTGCGGATCGTAAACAACGAGTTTAAGTTGATACACCTTGACCGCTTCTTGTATAAATGGCTATTCAAAAAACGAGTCAAAAGTCTCAAATGGTACGGCTAGATACAGTGTTCTTTCTGGTTCTTTGATTTGTAAAGCAAGCCGATAATTTAAAAATTGACCCAAGGCGAGATGAAAGTCAGTAATTGCAGAGTTGTTGAGAAAGCTTTTAATTTCAACAGCAATTTTTTGCCCTAATTTCTCGGCCGCCAAAACCTTCTCTGCTGCTAAATCAATCTCAAACTTAACACCCTGAATTTTAACGATCAGCGGATCTGCGGTGATTTCCCACTCCTCCTTCTGAAGCGCTTTTTTTACAGCATCGTGAAATAAATCTTTAGCAGCCATTTCTCCCTCATACAGCTTCTATATCTATCTTATAGCAGCGAAAGCGCGCAAGCTGCTGCGATCGCCCTCAAGTCGCGACATCATAAGATAGCTGAACCATACCAGAACTGTATGTCTGACATCCAGTTAACTGCAAAGCTGTAGTATTTACGGGATTAACAAATAAAGGGATTCCCTCGCCTAAAATAATCGGGTGCACCGAGAGAATCACTTCGTTGACAAAGTTTTGATTGAGGAAATCGCGAATCAGCAGAGAACCTCCCACCAACCAAATATTCTTGCCCTCAAGCAAGCGCAAATCATTGACAAAACTCTCTAAATCTGTTACCACTTCGACATCAGAAGTGGCTTGAAAATCTAGATTTTTCGTAAAGACATAACTCGTTTTTTCCTGGTACGGATACTCGCCAAAAGTTAGAACTTGTTCGTAAGTTTTCCGACCCATGAGAACCGTATCGATGCTATCTAAGAAGTTACTATAACCGTAATTTTGGTCTGTAAACAGCCAGTCAATATCGCCATTCGATCGCGCGATATAACCGTCAAGACTAGATGCAATGAATAGTACAATTTTCCGCATGGCAACACCGAGGTTTTGGGAATGATTGGGGTGATTATAGCCCGAATCACCTTAATTTTAAATGATTTAGTGTCCTGACGGTAGCTGGATTTCGATACCCACTTGGTCTCTCGGTAGTCTTGATTTTATTGTGACAGGATTTTTCGCTGGGTGGGGAGTTGTTCGCGCGTCACAATCAAAGAAACCGGTTTTTTTTTGGTTTCTACACTGTCATGCGTCTTCTGGGCAAAAACCCGGTTTCTGAGCGAGGCATCACAACTATAATAAAATAACCGTTAAAAGAGGAAAGCCAATGGTGACAAGCCTGAATGTGGATACGGCACTGCTGCAAGAGGATCTCGAACTTGAGGGAGAAATTGAGATCGAGACTCTAGTTGAAATCGCCTTGCGCGAATACATTCACCGCCGCAAACAGCCACAGAATCTCGAACTTAGCTTTGGAGAATCTCTAGCGTGCATTTCGTGAAAAATATCAACTGCACGAACTGGGTTTAAATCCTGATGAAATTTGGGGAGAAGTTCGCGCGAACTTTTGCAGGACGCAAGGTCATTTTTGAATGACTCTGCATTATTTACTCGATACTAACATTATCTCCGAAATAACGGTGGCAATTCCTCCAACCCCAACCCCGCCACATCCAATTCTGTCTGGCCTTCATCAGCGGCTTTGTAGATTAACTGCAATAAGTGCGATCTCGTCATGCCCTTTGTCTCTGAGTAGTCTTCATTTTATTGTGACAGAAATTTTTGGATCGAGGCGAGAAACCCGGTTTCTACAAGCTTTTAGTTGGGTGACGAGAAATATCGAGAGAAACCCGGTTTCTGAGATTCACGCATGGGGCGAGAAACCCGGTTTCTACAAGCTTTTAGTTGGGAACGATAAATACACCAAGAAACCAGGTTTCTCAGGTTTGTTTTACCAAGAGATGACAAAGGGTGGTACGCTTGGGATAGGAAGTTATTTGTCTATGAACCAAATTAAACGTGTGGCCATAGTGGGAGGAACCCACGGAAACGAACTCACAGGAATTTACCTCGTGAAGAAATTCGATCGCGCGCCAGAGTTAATTGGGCGATCGACTTTTGAAACAATCGCCCTGCTAGCCAATCCCAAAGCTTGCGAAATCGGCACACGCTACATCGATATCGACCTCAACCGCTGCTTTAGAAAGCAAGATTTAGAAAATCCCCATCTCTCCAGCTATGAAGCGCAGCGGGCTAAAGAAATTTACCGCATTTTTAGCTCAAAAAACACTCATCAGCCCAACTTAATTATCGATTTGCACAGCACCACATCCAACATGGGGCTAACATTTATTCTTGCCAGCCATCATCCATTTAACCTGCAACTAGCAGCTTATTTAACCTCTGTGTATCCCCACCTCAAGGTACTCGCTTCTACAACCCAGAATCATGATAGTCCTGTGCTGCGATCGCTTTCGGAATTAGGCGGTACGCTGGAAGTTGGTGCTGTGCCGCAAGGGATATTAGATGCGTCTTTATTTCAGCAAACTGAGCAAGTTGTCGGCACGATATTAGACTGCGTAGAATCCTACAATCAAGGCACAATGCCTGCTGCAAAGAATCCCCTGACTATTTATCACACCATTGGGGCGATCGACTATCCCAGAAACGAGAACAGAGAAATTCAGGCAATGATTCATCCTCATCTGCAATTCAGAGATTATCAAGCCCTGAATCCCGGCGATCCGATGTTTTTGACCTTTGATGGTGAGTCGGTATTGTATGAAGGTAAATCAACCGTTTATCCAATTTTCATTAACGAGGCAGCTTACTACGAAAAAGGAATTGCCATGTGTTTTACCCAAAAGCAAATAGTTGTTAGTTATTAGTCATTAGTCATTAGTCATTAGTCATTAGTCATTAGTCATTAGTCATTAGTCATTAGTCATTAGTCATTAGTTATTAGTCATTAGTCATTAGTTATTTCGGGAGAGGGTTCTGGTGACAAAAACTCCTCTTTAGAAGCCGTAGTAAAAGAACGCAATTCCTTCCATATTTCCAAAGTGATAATACAGGTAATCAGCCACACCAAACCAGCCGTATAACCAGCCATAACATCGGTAGGCCAGTGAACTCCTAGGTAAAGTCGGCTCAAACCAATAGCAGCAATTAATACAACTGTCAAGCTGTAAATCGACCAGCGCTGCTTGGGAAAGCGTGCACCCAAAAAATATCCTAGCAAACCGTAAATAACCATTGAAATCATCGCGTGGCCGCTAGGAAAACTGTAAAATGTTACATTAACAACCCGCTCCCAAAGTTGAGGTCGATCGCGGGCAAAAAGTTTTTTTAACAGTAAATTTAAACCGAGCGCTCCCCCACCCGCGAGCGCAATAGTTGCAGATTCCGATCGGTGATTGCGCGCTAGCAAAACAATACCCAACGTCAGACAAATCACTAGCAGCAACTTCGGCTCGCCCAAAAAGGTAAAGCCCAGCATTACTCCATCGCGCAGCGGAGTGTGAAGGCTCCTGAGATATAGTAAAATAGATGTATCGAAAGCGTAACTTTGTTTTCCCAACACGTCTTCGGCAATGGTGGCAAATCCCCACATCCCCAAAGCAGCAACAGCAAGCCCGGCCAGCCGAATTATCGAAATGAGCGATCGAATTTTAGAACCCATTCTTGAACTCATTAAAATTTTAAAATTTCCAACTCAAAATAATACAACAAATATAGGAAACGAAAACGCCTTACCCATCGTCTAGATTCTTGATCCCCTCTATTCTGAATCATTAATTGATTTTTCACTACCCACCTCAGCTTTTACATCCAACGGGCGAATGACTATACTATCAAAAAAATACATTTCGGCAATTTTGTTGACATTGGGGTTGACAAGTCTGTCTAGCTGTGCTAATAACAGCGGAGTAAGTGCGCCGATCGCCGAAGCCAACACCATCGCCCAGCGTCTCGTCTCTACCGCAGTCGCCCAAAAGCCCAACAACCCGCAATTCGGCCAGCCGATCGACTGTACCCTAGGCAAAGACTGTTTTGTAATGCTGTATTTCGATCGAGAACCCGGCCCCACCGCCGTCGATTTTGGCTGCGGGCGCCAAACCTACGACGGCCACAACGGCACAGACTTTGCCATTCCCGACGCCAAAGCAATGGCAAAAGGAGTTCCAGTGATTGCCTCCGCTGCAGGCAAAGTTTTGCGAGCACGAGATGGTGTGGTCGATCGGCGTTTACAAAACGAGACAGACAAAGCCAGCATCGCAGGCACAGAATGCGGCAACGGCATGGTAATCGACCACGGCGGTGGTTGGGAAGCCCAATACTGCCACCTCCGCAAAGGCAGCGTTGCCGTCAAACCGGGTACGCAGGTAGAAAAAGGCACTGTTTTGGGCATGGTGGGAAACTCTGGGAATACATCTTTCCCTCACGTACACGTAACTTTTCGCTATCAAGGCAAACCCGTAGATCCGTTTGTCGGCCCCGACGCGAAGGTAGGCTGCAACATCGCCCGCAACCCAATTTGGGACAAGCCTCTCGACTATATTTCCACGGGTTTAATTCGGGCCGGTTTTGCCAATAAGCCGCCCGATATGAACGCTGTCTGGGAAGGACAATTTTCAGAGACTCAACTCCCTGCAAACAGTCCAGCTTTGTTGTTTTGGGTGCAAAGTTACGGAGTGCTCAAGGGCGATCGCGAACAATACAAATTATTTGCACCCAACGGCACAACCATCGCCGATCAAACCAATGAAATTAAAGCCCCCAGCCGCACTTGGTTGGGTTATGTCGGCAAAAGAAACAGTACAAATTCTCCTCTGATTCCCGGAGTTTGGCGGGCCGAATACCGGTTGATGCGGGGCGATCGAGTTTTGGCCCAAGTCAAGCGAGAAGTAGAGTTGCGTTAGTCCGTTGACTGTTGACTGTTGACTTTTGGCAGTATTTAATCCGTGTATCCGTGTCAAAAGCACTCTCTTCCTTCTTCCAACTTCGGTCTTCCTTCCCGGTGTTACATCCGTTACCTCCGTTACAGAATCCGTTGCCGAACTTCCTTCTTCCTTCCGAAGATTATTTCAGCAGCCAGCCAAATAATTCTCCGACACTCAACCGCAGTTCGTTAGCGAAGGACGGCACAGGTAGCAGCATTTCTGGTTCATCAAATACTGCTGTCTGTTGCTGGGGAACATAAACAAAAACGCATTGTTCGTCGGGATCGATCAGCCACCCCATTTGAGTTTCATGATTTAAGCAGTGCAGAATATTTTTAGTAACTTTAGTTTGACTTTGGTCAGGCGACAAAATCTCAATTGTCCAATCAGGAGCTATGGGAAAGACATTAGCAATTTCGCCGTTATCATCGGCGGGAATTCTGTTCCAGACAAATACTGAAACATCAGGCACTGTTGACCTTCCGCCAAAGGTACACCGGAGATCTGGAAATGCTCGTGCAACTTTTTTGGCTTTTAATATAGCGTTAATGAAAATAATTAGTTCGCATTGAGTCGCACTGTGTTTCCCTTGTGGCATTGGCTTCTGAATAATTTGATTATCAATGTATTCGCTGGCCGGTTTGGTTTCGGGTAGTTGGAGAAACTCTTCTAAAGTTAAGGATTTTAATCTTGTTTGTACCATTTTAAGTTCACCTCTAATGAAGTAGATCTTTTAGCAGCAGTCTAGTAATCAGGCAAATTGTTCCAAGCTTGAGCCACAATGTCGCTCAGCCATAGCCTCTGAGCAAAATCGAGCAGATTGTCGTCGGCTAGTACCTCAGCCTTCAATTCATCCAAAGACTGAGATCGCGATCGAGCTATTTGAATCACACCCGCGATCGCCGACGCCACCAATTCTTCATTCAGCGGCTGCTGTCGCAAAGCAATCATTTCTTGAGGATTCGTAGGAATGGGATAATTCATAGAAGTGCATACCGAAAGGAGTAGATATTCAGCCACTGCGCCCCCACCGACAGCAAGAGCGATCGAAAACCTAAAAATCTGAGAACACTGTAAACTTATTTAAAACTAAATAAGTATTCGGGAGTATAGCCTACTTTGCTCCCTTGTCAACTCCCCCATCTTTATTAATTTATTCAGAATTGAGAGCCTAATCATGCAAGAAATTCTTTATCTAGAAGTCCCGACACCGGATACAGCAGCCGTCTGCACTTGGTTGCAGCACGAATTCGATCCCGGAATCGGAGAAAAAATTATTACTCCTGACGGTTTTCGCCTGCTTTCACCGGCCACAACAGCCGAGGTTCAGAAGTCTGGAACTCAAAAGGCCAATCCAAAACCCGCCTTGGCTGACACCAATTCAGGAAACCAAAATAGGCGATCGACAGAACTTTCCACCTTTGTCTGGTCACTGCAGCGCACCACTTATTTAAAAGTCTTTCGTCTAGAAGACGCCCCCGCTGGAGAAAGAAAGTTCCTGGAAGCTCTGAATCTTGCTGTGAGAAACAAGTTTCCCGATCGCTACCGGGAACCCCCTGTCATAGACCTCTCCAAACAGTCAATTTTTGACGCTCTTGCCCCCTATTACCCCTTGACCGTCAAATACTTCCAAAAAATGCCTAATGGCGAATACGACCTCAAGCGCGTCTACTGGTGGGAACAGCGTTGGCGCGAAGGCACTCGCAATCCTCAAACGCCAAAACAAGTAGTGTTTTTGAAGGAAGAGGCAACAGGGAAGAAGGCAGAAGTAACAGGGAAGAAGGAAGAGGGTACAATTTCGGTGTCTGATTCTGGCGATACTTTTTACGACTTAATTTATATTGGCGGGGCCTTGGGAGTGATTCACGCCGCAGTCATGGCGAGATTGGGCTACCGGGTGCTGCTAGTTGAACGAATGCCTTTCGGGCGGATGAATCGCGAATGGAATATTTCGCGGGACGAAATTCAAAGCTTAATTGATTTGGGTTTATTTACTGCGGCAGAAATCGAAACTTTGATTGCCAGAGAATACAAAGATGGCTACAACAAGTTTTTTGATGCTAACAATCCGCCCGTGGCTCAAGCGCCAGTTCTGCACACACCGAAGGTACTCAATGTAGCTTTGGACGGAGAGAAATTGCTGAATTTAGCGGGAGTGAAGCTAACAGAAGCTGGCGGGGAAATCTGGGACGAAACTGAGTTTATCAGAGCCGATGTTGAAGCGGAAAAAGTAGTAGTTCAGGGCCGCCACTTGCCGACTAAAGCCGATCGCACTGCATTAGGACGGCTGCTGGTGGATGCAATGGGTTCTGCTTCTCCCATCGCTTGGCAATTGAACGAAGGGCGAACTTTTGACAGCGTTTGTCCGACAGTGGGAGCAGTCATCGACGGAGGATTTGAGCCGGGAATATGGGATTCCGAGTACGGGGATGTACTCCACACTCACGGGGACATTTCCCGCGGACGCCAGCTCATTTGGGAGTTGTTTCCCGGCGCCGGCACAGAACTGACAGTTTATCTATTTCACTACCACCAAGTACATCCAGAGAACCCCGGTTCTTTGCTGGAAATGTACGAGGATTTTTTCGCAATTTTACCGGAATACCGTCGCTGCGATGTCGATAAATTGGTGTGGAAAAAACCGACCTTTGGTTATATTCCGGGGCATTTTAGCAGCAACAGCAGCGAGCGATCCGTGGCGATCGATCGCCTAGTCTCGATCGGCGACGCAGCATCCTTGCAATCTCCCCTCGTTTTCACCGGCTTCGGCTCTCTTGTCCGCAATCTTTTCCGCTTAACAGACCTGTTGGATACAGCATTAAAGCACAATTTGTTGACGGCAAATCACTTAAACCAAATTCGCGCCTACCAGAGCAATATTTCAGTAACTTGGCTATTTTCTAAAGGCATGATGGTTCCTACGGGCAGCAGTTTGCCACCCCAAAGAATTAATTCAATGCTCAATACCTTTTTCGGTATTTTGGCAGCACAAAAACTCGCCGTCGCCGAAACTTTTATTAAAGACAGAACCGACTGGCTAACTTTCAATCGACTGGCGCTCGAAGCAGCCGGAAAAAACCCTTCTCTCCTCTTGTGGATTTTAGATTTTGTCACCTTGGGGGATATTTGGCGCTGGCTGGGAAGTTACTTGAATTTTACTCTGCTGGCTTTGGCCAGTTTGTTGTTCGGATGGCTTCCCAGCTTCGCCCGCAGGGTACAACCTTGGTTGGAGCCCCGGTATCCGGCTGTTTGGCTGTGGCTGTTGGCTACCAGCTATGCTCTCACCTATGGCATGGGAAAGGGGAGAAAAGAGTGTTGAGTTTTGACTTTTAACTCAAAACTAGCAACTCTCATATCCAATCCGTTAGCATCGGAATAGTAAATTCGAGTTCACTGTTCACTGTTGACTGTTCACTGTTCACTGTTCACTGTTGAGTGTTGACTGTTCACTGTTGACTGTTGACTGTTGAGTGTTGACTGTTCACTGTTGACTGTTCACTGTTGACTGTCAACCGTCAACCGTCAACATCCTTCCGGTGTAACCCGAAATGATATCAGTTCGCTATCGAAAACTCGGCAATTCAATTTCAGCTAACGATCGACGTTTTTTAGAAGCCCGCAGCGGACTGGCAATCAAGCTCAGCCAGTCTGGTTGGGCGACTGCTGTAGGTTTTGCCACACTCGATCGCACTTCTTGAATGCCAAAGGTTTCCACAGAGTTCAAAATTTGAAAAGCCCTAGCCAATTCTTGAGCCTCCACTTTGGTAGCAGTTTCGGCGGGTTCAGACTCAGCCATCGGCAGTTCAGGTTCCGCAACCGGTTCTGCCGAGTCAGTTGCCGGCTCATCAGGCTGGTTGGTTTCGCTCTTGTGCAATTGAATGCCGGACACTTCGGCTAATTTGTTGAGTTCTAGAGGGGCTGGGGATTCAGGCTCGATCGCCTCGGTAGCAGCGGCTACCTCTAGAAGCCCTTCTGGTTCCGACCAAGGTTGGACAGGGGAAGCGTTGAAGGCTGGCGGCACTGGCATCTGAGAGCTTTTGACCGCCGTGAGCAAAGATTCTAATTGTGCGCTGGCGGTTTCCAGATTATTGTCAGGCTGCTCGATCCTCGGCGACTTTACCTGTGGCCTGTCCAAACTTCTTTCCAAGGCAGCTTTGAATTGCAGAGTGTGGCGCTGCTGGCGCTGCAAGCGGGCTCGCAATTCCCTGCAAATATTTTCTGTCGCTACTAACTGGTGTAACTGTTCGTTGTAGCGCTGCACCGTAGACGCACATTCTCGCTCAACAGTCGCTAGCCTGACTTGGCTGGTTGCCAACTGACTTCTTAAACTTTCGACTAAAATTTCTTGACTTTGGAGGGTTTGATGGGAAACTTCCACTTTGCCAAACAGCCGCGTCAATTGTTCTTGAGTATTTTCGAGTTCTGCAGTCCGCTGTTCTAGCAAAGTTTCGCGATTCTGCAAGGTTTTTTGGGACTCTTCCAGAGCTGTTTCTAGCTGGGCGATGCGCTGCAAAAGGTCGCGGTTGCATTCGTGCAGCGCTTGCATGAGGGTGACTGGGGTCGATCCTTTGCCCTTGGCCTGTTCGGCATTCCCAAGCAGATTTTTTAGATTCTCTGACATCGGGGGCGAGCCCGCCTCAGTCGGCTGTGTCGGAGATTGCGAATTTTTTGTTTCCGGTGTTGTGGGAATTGCATCTACGCTGATGGCGTTGGGAAAATCTACTGTTTGCCAGTCTTCTTCTGGCTGTTGGGGAACCGTTGCGGGAGTGTCTGTCGCATCGGGGGCGATCGGCTCAAAACCCCCAGTAGCAGCAAAATCTGACTGAAATGGTTCGGTATCGGATGGAACAGCAGGGTGCGGTTGGTGCTGATGGGCTCGAAGATCAGCTTCTGACATGGCTTTTTATCCCAATACTCACAGGGTCTCAGATACAGTCTATCCTTAGAGATTCTACAGAAGGAAGCCCCTCAGTGATAGTTTTTGGCATTTTTCCGTTTTTTTGCGACAATAACCTCTGCATTGAGTGGCGCGATCGAACTACAACCCGAACTCAAATTAAAGCGTAAGATGCGCCTGCGATCGCCCTACAGATGTGAGTTTTTCGCCCAGAGCTCTATTTAAATAATTTTTCCCGATCTCTAACGCACTGTTTCGGTATCCGGGCGATCGCCTAAGCTTTAACAACTGCACAATGTTTGTCAATGATTGCTGGAACTTCTGCCGGTGCAATGCGGCTGTAGCGAGTTTTGTCCGGCATCACAACTATATTTGGGCCTGCTTTACACTGTTTGAGACATCCGGTTCCCTGTACTGTCACTTTGTCTTCTAAACCGCGCGCATTCAAAGCATTTTCTAAAGCTTTACAGACTCCTCCAGCGCCCCGCTTCAGGCAGTCTGATTTTTGACATACTAATATTTTGGTTTGGGTTTTTGCCGGAGCTTTTACAGTTTGAGGTGCTGTGGGAGATGTGACTTGGGTTTTAGCGATCGCGCGATCGTCCGATGTCAATACTGCAACAGGCCCATTGGTGGAGTCGAGCAGTTCTGGCGATCGAGCATTGTGACCCTGAGCCAGCTTGAGGCTGCGAGCTTTAAGTTTTATTTTACCGTTTTTCAAGTTGAGTTCTCTCTCACCTACAACTTGAACTTTCAACCCCGGCGTCAAAACAGGTAACAGAAATGACCGCAATTCCTTGCAAAGTTTAACAAGATATTCTATTCCCCGATCGTTGCTAATTCGCAAATATTTAAGTTTGCAGCCATCTTCAACAATCATGCCGAGGATTTCTCCTTCTAAACTGAATTCGGAAACTTGCTTGCCAGATTTATACATTGTTATGACTCCTTTAAATCCGTTACATCCGTTACATCTTGTACATTGCTCGTTGCCGAACTTCCTTCTACCTTTAGCCGATTTGCCAGCAGCATTCCAGCCACTGCACCAGTTCGCATCGAGGGGCACTGACTTGCCTCAACACGCTCATTAACTGAGCCGCTTGTTTAACAGTGTTGACTTTTGCCCGCAAAGGTTGGTCTACCGCACACCAGCAGGGAATTTCTAGCTCTTGCAAGCGTTTGTAAACTTGCCACCTATCTAGCCAACTCACTTGCACAATGTCACAAACTTCTAATTCTGGATCTGCTGGATTCATTTTTTAACAACAGTAATAATTTGCATTTATTTTTACCCTGACTGGTAGCGGGTAGAAGTTAAAAGCCAGATTTGAGCAGAACCTCCAGGATTATCAAAAGCCCTTCCTGAAAAATTCTGCCTTTTGCCTTCTGCCTTCTGCCTTCTGCCTTCTGAAGGTTCGCCCCATTTTCAGGAAGCGTTCAGAACGAGAATCTTTTTAAGCATAACCCAACTGCTAATAATTCTCAATAGGTTTACAAAAAAATTTTCCTACTCTACAAAATCTTCTACTATTGAGGCAGACTCTGCTTGACTGGTAAATTTACGGTGCTAGACTGACTTTATTGGCAACAAAACTGCCTATTGAGAGGAGAACACACATGGCCCAGACTCAGAGTGCATTAAGACCGTTTGGCCACATAGCCGAAAACCCAGTTCTACTGGAACATTCCGTCACAGCACCGATTTGTGAAGGAATGAACGCGCTGCTGGCCAGTTTCCAGGCTCTATACCTGCAATATCAAAAACATCATTTTGTGGTGGAAGGGGCAGAATTTTACTCCTTGCACAAATTCTTTGAAGAAAGCTACGGAGAAGCTCAAGATAGCGTCCACGAGTTGGGCGAACGGTTAAACGGGTTGGGCGGCATACCCGCAGCTACCTTTAGCAAGTTAGCCGAGTTGTGCTGTTTTGAGCCGGAAGCCGACGGCGTATATTCCTGCCGCCAAATGCTAGAACACGATTTAATTGCGGAGCAAGCTATCCTCGGTTTGCTGCGCCGTCAAGCAGGACAAGCAGAAAGTTTGGGCGATCGAGCTACCCGCTACCTCTACGAAAAAATCCTGCTAAAAACAGAAGAGCGAGCTTATCACATTTCCCACTTCCTCGCCCCCGATACTTTAGTGCAGTTGAACTTGAATTAATCATCGGTTTGCTGTTACTCGGCGGTTGAAACCGCTACTACACACACAAAGTCTGCCTCCGCAGACTAAGAGTATATCTAAAAAAGCGCGATCGGCTTTTTAACCAATCGCGCTTTTTTATACAATGTGCGATAAAATTTGAGTTCCCCGACTTCTCCAAAAAGTCGGGGAGCTGGGGGAAGTTCTCCAGCAGGCAATTAAGGCGCTAAAGCATTGCCGCGCAACAAGCTACCAATGGTTTTCGCGGTAATCTTCATCTGAATGAAGGGATTAGCCGGTACCACGGTTTTATACAAGTAGCTATCGAATGTGAGTTTCTGCACATCGCGATCGGCACACATTTCCACAAAAGCTTCGCGGGTAGCGTCGGAACGGTAGAACACGCGCTGCAAAATGTCGAGAACTTTGTAAGTAATGCCGTAGGCTTTATCCCACCGCTTCAGGTAAAGCTTGATTTCCTCTTCCGTCGGAATGCGCGCGCCTTTATTGGAAATCTCCACAATAGTTTCGGCGCACATCCGGCCAGACTTGGCGGCAAAATAGATACCTTCGCCAGAAGACTTGGTAACGTAACCTGCAGCGTCGCCTACGAGAGCAACTCGGCCGACAACCCGGCGGGGACGCGGATGTTCCGGGATGGGGTGAGCTTCCACTTTAATAATCTCACCGCCCATCAGTTTTTTGGCAGCGCGGGCGCGGACGCCTGCTTGCAGCTTTTTGATGCTGGCTTGATTGACTTTCATCGTGCCGGTACCGACGGCTACGTGGTCGTATTTGGGGAACACCCAAGCGTAGAAGTCGGTAGATACGTCGTCGCCGACGTACATTTCGGCTAAGTCTTCGTAGTAAGCCATTTTATCTTCTGGCAGGCGGATGCGCTCTTGGAAGGCGATCGCATAATTGTAGTCGCCAGCGTCGATCGCCTTTGCTACGCGGGAGTTAGCGCCGTCAGCCCCAATTACCAAATCCACTTTCAGAGTTTTCTGAATTCCCATTGCACTGCCGTCGGAGTGGTCGGCATAATGCAAGGTGTAGGGGTCGGTGTTGTTTGAAGGAATGTCTAATTTGTGAACGGTGCCGTTAATCAGTTTTGCACCCAAGGAAGCGGCGCGATCGCGCAGGAAGCCGTCGAGCACTTCCCGGCGGCACATACCGATGTATTCGTGTGCGTTTTCAATATTGATGTCCACCTCGACGTTGGAGGGGGAGATCATTTTCATTTTTCTGACTTGGCGGTCAATAATACTTTGCGGCAAGTCAAATTCGCTGACCATGCACAGGGGAATCGCCCCACCGCAGGGTTTGGCGTTGTCTAATTTACGCTCGAATAGGTATGTTTCGATGCCTGCTTTTACCAGTGTTTCGGCGGCGGAAGAACCCGCAGGGCCTGAACCTACTACTGCAACCCTTAGTGTCAAAGCTTTTCTCTCCAGTTTTTTTCTATAGGCATTACTCAGGTGTGATGGTATCACGGACTTGGGATGCTGTGGCGTGAAGCAGGGGAGATTTCAATGAAATGAAACAGAGCTTAACAGTTCGATACGAAAATCGGGTTTCGGGCAGTAGGTGCGATCGAATATCTTAAATTTTTTAGTGTAGATGAAGGTGGATGGACGGTGATGTGCGATCGAACATTTTGCACCCTCCGTCAAACCACTGTAGATACTGTCTTGATCTGTCAAGGGGTAGCGAGTAAATAATTGGGGTCGAAAGGCTTTTGGGACTTTAAAATAC
>NZ_JAUBTI010000066.1:0-1843 GCF_036702415.1 Microcoleus sp. D3_18a_C4
ATTTAACAGGCTTCTCAATTCACATATCATTTCCCGTCTGTTTTGTCAACTCCTGATACTGAACCGACGCCCTAGAACGAGGCAGACAAGAACAGCAGCGCTTAATTTTAGAAAATTTTCTGCGAGTTAGATTTGGAGAATTAAGCCAGAAAATGACAGTGTTTTTATCTCCAATATCCAAGTTGCCTGCTGCGGAATTTACAGTGTTGTTGCTGGCAATATCGATGCTAACAGTTGATGAAGAAGGGCGGGAACAAGCTGTAAGATTATTGGCAGAAAATGTCTTGACAATGCACCAACATGAATTGGGTGATATTCTGCCTACAGCCATTACCAATATAGTAGCATTGCCTGTGGCAGAATTGACATTGTTGGTAGAACAACTGCCGCAGTTATCGGCTGATGGATTGAGGGAAAGGTTCGGGAAAATCCCTGAATAAAGCTGTTTGAGTAGCTATAGAGTGCGATCGCCCTTTTTTGGTCTTTTGGATCGAAGGGGCGATCGTACTTTTCTTTCCTTCCCTAACTCAACCGGAAATTAGCGGATGTAATCGCATTGGCACTCACTCCAATCATCACACCTAACTCCTCCCCTGTCAAGACATTTTTGATGAGAGTTCCCTGAGTATTTTGAGTGATTGCTAACTGGCTAAAAGTCAAACCTCCGCTTAATCCAATCAAATCTTGACCGATTGTAAAATCAGCGATTATGTCAAATCCTTGACCAGTTGTTAAGACAAAGATATCGTTACCGCTACCGCCAATCAAACTATCATTACCCAAGTCTCCGTAAAGAATATCCTCACCTTGACAACCCGTGAGAGTATCGTTGTCTTCGCCTCCGTACAGGGTATCATTTCCTTCACATCCTCCCAGAATATCTGCTGCTTCGTTACCGCTGATGAAATCATTACCTACACCGCCGCAGATAGTATCCGAACCTAACTGTCCAAACAGATTGTCATCACCTTGACTTCCAAGCAGGATGTCGTTACCTTTGCCTCCATATAAAAGGTCATTATCCTTGCCACCATCGATGAAATCATCATCTTTATCACCAAGAATGATGTCATTACCTTCGCGGCCATTTAGGGAGTCATTACCTTTGCCTCCCCAGATTAAATCATTCCCCAAGTTGCCAAGAATAATATCATTATTTTGATCTCCAAATAGGATGTCATCGCCACTACCACCGCTGATAAAATCATTGCCTGTGTTGCCGTTGAGGATGTCGTTGCTGGCTCCACCATATAAGTTGTCATTCCCGGATTTGGCATCGAATATATTGCCGTTGTTAGTGCCGAGAAATTCATCGTTTTGGGCAGTGCCTATTTGAATTGGCGATACACCGAGTATGGTGTTTTCAACTGAATTTGGTTGGTTTAAATTGGGATAGGCAATGTCATCGCAGATGCAGTCGTCATTGGGGATGTTGTTAGTTGTTGGTATTGGCGTTACCGATGGCGTCGGCGTCGGCGTCGGAGTTGGCGCCACATCCAGAATCGTCAAAATTGACGGATTACTGCCCACATTGCCACCGAAGAGCACCAAATTCACCGTTTCCGGCGATTCCAGTATCATGTCGCTCAAAGCCGCAATCGTGAAACTAGCGCTAGTTTGCCCTGCCGCAAAATTCAACGCCCCCGCCGCCCCAGTGTAATCCGGTGCCGTGCCTCCAGAAGTGGCCGAACCGTCAACAGAAGCGTAGTTAATCGATGCAGCCGCCGTGCCACCGGTGCGAGTAACGTTAATCGTAGCCACGCCGCCTTCATTCACCGTGTAATTTGCTTGCTCGAACTGGAAGATACTTGCAGGCGTCGGCGTCGGCGTCGGAGTTGGTGTT
>NZ_JAUBTI010000066.1:1943-3316 GCF_036702415.1 Microcoleus sp. D3_18a_C4
GGCGCGGGTGTTGGCGCGGGTGTTGGCGCGGGTGTTGGCGCGGGTGTTGGCGCGGGTGTTGGCGCGGGTGTTGGCGCGGGTGTTGGCGCAGGCGTTGGCGCGGGTGTTGGCGCGGGTGTTTCTGCAGGCGTTGGCGCGGGCGCGGGTGCGGGTGCAGGTGTTTCCGCAGGCGTTGGTGCAGGGCTTGGCGCGGGCGCGGGCGCGGGTGCGGGTGCAGGTGCGGGTGGGGGGGCCGGTGCGGGTGCAGGTACCGGTGCCGCCACATTAACGTTAAAAGTCCCTAAACTACCAGCAACAGCAAGATTGCCAAGTGCATCTTTAACCTCACTTCCTTGCAAGTTAACTGTGTAAATTCCATTGTCAGTATTATCCCAACTGCCACCTGGGGGAACAAAGGAATAAGTCGCTGTCCGAGGCGTACCATTACTATTAGTATCAACGCTGACAAAAGTAGCAGGAAGAGCGCCGCCTGACCAATTTATCAAAACATCAGAACTATCCAAGCTTGAAACATCGAGGACATTATTATCGCTGAAAGTGACAGTCAAACTTTGACGGGTTCCTCCCGCTACCGTCACATCAGCAACAGGATTTAAACTAGCAGTTGGCGGAGTTTTGTCAATCTCATAAACTTGTCCCGTTAAGTTACCATTGCCAGCAGTTGCACCGCCTAATGCCACTCCCAAGCTATTTTTGATGCTGTCATCATCAACTAAATTTAACCCAATTGTACCGCTGCCGGTACCTGTGTTAACTTCCAGTTGGTAAGTCTTAGCATCAACAGGAGTTAAAGTGCCAATGGATGCACCAGTTACACCATTTGGGACTAAAGTAAAGTCAGAAAGGTCAACACCTGTAACATCTTCTGAGAAATTAATGGAGTAGGTGGCGGTAACCGCAGCAGTGGGAGATGGATCAAGGCGGTTGATGGATGTAACTGTGGCGAAGGTGTTGTTATAAGCAACGGTATTGTCTGTACTGGTACTGGCAGTGTTGTTATTACCTGCTGGATCAGTAACGCCGTTAGCTTTGATGCTGGCAATTACATTACCGCTACCTGTCACGCCGTTGACGGCGATGTTGTAAACAGGGCCGCTACCTGTGATTGTTGGTGTTAATGTTCCTGTTGCTGTACTTGCAGTTAAGTCGATATCGCTGGCATCGAAACCTGTGACTGGTTCGCTAAATGTGACGGTATAGTTGATAGGTGAAGTTGCAGTCGGATCTGTTTGTGCTACTGCTTGATTTATGGTGACTGTGGGTGCAAGAGTGTCAATTACTATGGCTTTATTTGCGCCCAAAGAGTTAGCGGCTGCGGGTGCAGGTAAGGTGATTGCGGCATCGTTGGTAGCAGCATCTTTAATGGTGCCACC
>NZ_JAUBTI010000066.1:3416-13364 GCF_036702415.1 Microcoleus sp. D3_18a_C4
ACTGTATAAGTGCCGTCAATTAAAGTTGAGGTGACGCTGGTGACTGTGGGTGCAAGAGTGTCAATTACTATGGCTTTATTTGCACCCAAAGAGTTAGCGGCTGCGGGTGCAGGTAAGGTGATTGCGGCATCGTTGGTAGCAGCATCTTTAATGGTGCCACCGTTGAGGGAGAGGGCGGCTGTTGAGAGATAATCTAGGTCTGCACTGGTGTTGCCGGAGGCTACGGTGTAGTTGAAGGTGAGGGTGTTAGTACCGCTACCAGAGGCATAATTGATGGCGGTTCCTGCACCTCCTGTGTTTAAAGTTAGTTGTGGTGTGCCTGTGACGTTGACGTTTTCGCTGAATGTTACCGTAATTGGGATGATTTGACCGACTGTATAAGTGCCGTCAATTAAAGTTGAGGTGACGCTGGTGACTGTGGGTGCAAGAGTGTCAATTACTATGGCTTTGCTACCGCCGAGGGAGTTGGCTGAGGGTAGGACGGGCAGGGTTAAGAGGGCATCCGCAGTCAAATTATCTTTAATGGTGCCGCCGTTGAGGGTGAGGGCGTTGGTGGCGAGGTATTCTAAGTCGGCAGAGGTGTCTCCTGGTTGCACTACATAGTTGAAGGTGAGGACTGTAGTGCCGCTACCAGAGGCGTAGTTGGCAAATTGATCTGTGGTACCCGTTTCTAGTTGCAGTTGGGGTGTACCGGTGACGTTGACAGCAGCATCAAAGGTGACGGTGATATTGAGGGTGGCACCGATGCCGTAACTGCCGTCAGCGGTGGTGGCGGTGACAGCGGTCACTTTGGGGGGGGTGTTGAGCAGGATGGAGGCGGTGTTGCTGCTGGCGTTCGCCGTTGCTAAGTCTGGTAAATCGTCGCCGTTGAAGTCGCCGATGCTGACGGAGAGGGGTAAATTGCCAGTTGCGAAGGTGACTTGGGGGGCAAAAGTGGGGGTGGTGACTCCGGTGGGGGTGGTGTTGAGCAGGATGGAAACAGTGTTGCTGTTCGAGTTCGCCACAGCTAAGTCAGGTAAATCGTCGCCGTTGATGTCGCCGATGCTAACAGAGGTGGGGAAACTGCCAGTAGGGAAGTCAACTTTGGTGGCGAAGGTGGGGGTGGTGGCGAAGGTGGGGGTGGTGTTGAGCAGGATGGAAACAGTGGTGTTGAAGGCGTTCGCCACAGCTAAGTCTGGTAAATCGTCGCCGTTGATGTCGCCGATGCTGACGGAGAGGGGTAAAAAGCCAGTTGCGAAGGTGACTTGGGGGGCAAAAGTGGGGATGGTGACTCCGGTGGGGGTGGTGTTGAGCAGGATGGAAACGTTGTTGCTGTCCGAGTTCGCCACAGCTAAGTCTGGTAAACCGTCGCCGTTGAAGTCGCCGATGCTGACGGAGATCGGGTCGCTGCCAGTTGCGAAGGTGACTTGGGGGGCGAAGGTGGGGGTGGGGGCTCCGGTGGGGGTGGTGTTGAGCAGGATGGAAACAGTGTTGTTGTTTACGTTCGCCACAGCTAAGTCAGGTAAATCGTCGCCGTTGAAGTCGCCGATGCTGACGGAGATGGGTCTGCTGCCAGGGAAGGTGACTTGGGGGGCGAAGCTGGGGGTGGGGGCTGCGGTGGGGGTGGTGTTGAGCAGGATGGAGACAGTGTTGCTGCTGTAGTTCGCCGTTGCTAAGTCTGGTAAACCGTCGCCGTTGAAGTCGCCGATGCTGACGGAGGCGGGACGAGTGCCAGTAGGGAAGCTGGCTTGGGTGGCGAAGCCTAGTACGCCGCTGTAGGTTTTGAGGGCGGTTTCTGTGAGGATTAGTTGGGCCGCTTGGGGCGATGGGGGGATGAGTTGGGGGATGTCCCAGGTGCCGCCCTTTTCGCGGTTGCCTGTGGTAGCGGTGTTGGCCGCGATGTTTGCGCCTGTGAGTTGGTGCAGTTGAGTGAGGAATTTGTGGCCTCTATCTCCGGCTGCTACGTTACATCCATATAAGATGATGCTGGCGTTGTCAGTCAAACTGTTTGGCCACTGTTGCAACTGTTGGGTGTAGTTGTGGATGTTGCTGCTGTTGAGTTCTGTTGTGCCTAAGTAAAGGCTGCCGGGGCTGCCGTGTGTGATGATGTGGAGGGCTGCGATGCCTGTATGCTGAGCTAGGATTGTGGTGATTTGCTCTACGGCATCAGACTTGCTTTCGAGGATATAGGTTGCAGCGCCCGGTTTGATGCCAGAGGCTATGTGGTGGCTGTCGGGTATTGTGGGATCAAGGATGACTATTTCGCTTTGTTGGTTGCTGATGCAACCAACAAAGGGAAATAAATTTTTTTTAGGCTGGTTAATTTGAGTTAGGGTTGTCATCTGGTTTTGCTTCTAGTGGAGTGCGTTGTTGTTGAGCTTGTCTGGCTGGGTCGCCCGCTTTGAGTTCGACGGTTTTTTACCTTTTGGCAGATGGCACCTTAGACTTTAATTATAGGATATTGCGCTAGTGTCTATTAATCGGAAAAGTCGGATCGTAAAGTTGGAAAAGTCGGATCTTTGTCATGAGTACAGAATTAATTGGGAATTTTAATCGCAGATGGTGGCGAATATACCCTGATAGACGCAGATGAATGTTGATTTGGGTCAAGTACGATGGATAAAACCCGCAAGGCGAGGGAATTACGATCGCCCTACATTTGGGATATATAAAGATATGCCTTCAGATTCTATGAATAACGATGCCGCAGTTTCCCCTACAGTACAAGAACACGAGATTTTTGGCGATCGCGATTTTCCATCTTGGTTAACCCAACAACAAATCAGCCTCGCTTGCACTACCTATCAAACCAGCAGGTTAATGTTAATCGGTGCTGTGCCAGAAACGAACAGAATATCGGGATTTTGGCGAATATTCGATCGCGCAATGGGGCTTTACTGCACGCCGGAACGCCTTTATTTAAGTTCAAAATATCAACTCTGGCAATTAGATAATGTCTTAGAATCTGGTAAATTATACCAAGGATACGATAAATTATATATACCAAGAATCGGTTATACTACAGGAGATATCGACATCCACGATATCGCAGTCGATAAAAATAATCAAATCATTTTTATTAGCACTTTGTTTAATTGTATCGCTACTTTGAGCGATCGCCACAGTTGCAAACCTCTCTGGAAACCAGGCTTTATCTCACAATATATAAATGAAGACCGCTGTCACCTCAACGGTTTGGCGATGGTGGATGGGGAGGCGAAATATGTCACAGCGTCGAGTCAGTCGGATGTGGTGGATGGCTGGCGCGATCGCAGACAAAACGGCGGTATAGTTATTGATATCGAATCTAATGATATTATCGTCACAGGATTGTCAATGCCGCATTCGCCCCGCTGGTATCAAGATAAATTGTGGTTGCTGAATTCGGGGAGAGGAGAATTCGGTTATGTGGATTTAGATACAGGGAAATTTGAGGCGATTACGTTTTGTCCGGGATATGTGCGAGGACTAGCTTTTTGGCAAAATTGGGCAATTGTTGGACTCTCGAAACCTCGGGGAGGTGACAACACTTTTAGCGGTTTAGAATTGGATGAGTTGTTAGCAGCCAAGGATGCTGAGCCTCGCTGTGGTATGATGGTGATAGATTTGACTACTGGGGCGATCGTTCACTGGTTGCGGTTTGAAGGAATTGTCACCGAACTCTATGATGTGCAAGTGATTCCCCAAGTGCAAAAGCCGATGGCGTTGGGTTTTCAAACCGATGAAATTGCTCAATTAATTACTTTGGAACTTTAACCGCAGATGGTGGCGGATGTACGCGGATTAACGCAGATACAGCAGATTCCACGTTTATGAAGCATACCCCGGAAGTGCGATCGAGCGCCGTAGGGAAACGGCATTACCCAAAGCGTGTCAACTTAAGCTTTTAGTCCACCACTCCTCCCCCCCACCCGCTAGTCCGCCAGGGGTTGAAACCCCTGTCTAATAGCTAAAGTCCTCTAAAAGAGGACTCAAGAACTCATCAGTCCTCTTTTAGAGGACTTGCGCTTTGAGGCAGGGGTTTCAACCCCTGCCGGACTGTCGGTTTGATGTTAAAATGTTTACAGGATTTACCCACGCGGTGTGAGAGAAAGTATTTAAGCGGGATTTGGTATTACTCAAAAATCGCCCCATCTAAGCTGGTTTTTCTTAAGTCTGTTCTCGCTAAATTTGCACCTCTTAAATCGGCACCTATTAAACAAACATTGCTTAAATCTGCATAACTTAAATCAGCACCTCTGAGATTAGCATCTGATAAATTTGCTCCTGATAAATTCGCCCTCACAAGTTGCGATTTACTCAAATTGCTGCCACTCAAATTGGCAGATGGCATCTGTACCGCCATTAAGTTTGCTTTGCTTAAATTAGTGCCGCTGAGGTTAGCTAAATTCAATTTAGCATAACTCAAATCAATGTTTTCCAAGCAAAGTTCGCTCAATTGCGCGCATCGCAAGTTAGCATTAATAAAAAACCTGTCTCCAACCGCATAACGGCGCAGCAATTCGTCAACTCCCAGCCGGATTAAAACTGGTTCGCCAGCATTTTGGTAGCACCACGATGTCTCCAGCAAACTAGCGGCTGCTTCAATTGCTACCTTGTCGCATTTAGGGAGCACCAAACTATTGCACCCATCCCACTCACCGTTGAGCATGAATGCCATGTCAGAAGCTGCTGCTATTGAGTCGCATAGCAAAACGGTTTCTGGTTTGGGTTGCAGCCAGTTCATTAAGGCGATCGAACTCTTGTTTTTCACTGTTGATTCAGGATTTGTTGGTATTTCTTAATTATAGGTAAAATTATTGAAAACATTATGCACAAATTTGCGGCGGCTTCGGAGACTGAATTAATTGTATTTGGTGCAGCGAGACCTGGATATCGCGATGCAGAAATTGCTGAGTGGATTGAATTTATGCAGGGGCACAATATCAAGCAAGTTTGCTGTTTGCTTCCCGATTCCCAACTCATCCGCTACGGGGACTTACTGGGAACGTATCGGAATATCTTTGGGTGCGATCGAGTTTGCTGGGCTCCGATTGCCGATTTTGAATTGGTAGATAGGGATATTTTGCTCGATCGCATATTACCATTTTTGGCATCTGCAAATAGCAAAGGCGAACGGGTCGTAGTTCACTGTTCTGGGGGGATCGGACGTACAGGACAGGTTTTGGCTGCTTGGTTGGTTAGCGGGCGGGGATTATCTAACAAACAGGCGATCGCAGCAGTAAAAAAAACTGGTAGAAATCCCTATGAAGCCGTGTTTGCTGCTTTGTTCAAAGGTCGAAACCCTTGGCAAGTTGCCGGAGAACTTAATGCTCTTTTAGATGATGGTCGTCCTGTTATATGAACTCCGGTTGCACCGTTAGTTAATTAACAGTTAACAGTTAACAGTTAACAGTTAACAGTTAACAGTTGACCAAATGCCAAATGCCAACTGCCAACTGCCAACTGACTAATCAGTTGTACTAACGTGGTCAATTCTCTCTAATTGCCAGAGAATTTGGTTGCCCTCGCGTCGCACCCGCGACACTACCCAATTTCGCCAAACCCAGTTGTCTCCGCGACTGGTGACAGCGCTGGCATTTACATCCATCAAATCAGCCAGTTCAGAACTGGTAATCAAGTAGCCTTTCGTCGCAACCTCGTCGGCGATGTGCAACGTTTCGATCAGATTGCGGAGGTCCTGAACCCTCACCTCGCGGGGCAAGTTCTCCAGGGTATCGGCAGTTGAATCCATCATGGTAGAGTTGGAGATCGGAAGGTCAGAAGTTATGACATAGGATTCTATCGTTTTGTTACCAGTTACGTCCGTTTCTTCCGAAACAATTGCGTTGTCAAAGCGTAGGGGCGGTGCCCCCGTGCCCGCCCCGGCCTCGTCTCCCGTTGGTTTCTGCTGTTTGTTACCAGTTACGTCCGTTTCTTCCGAAACAATTGTGTTGTCAAAGCGTAGGGGCGGTGCCCCCGTGCCCGCCCCGGCCTCGTCTCCCGTTGGTTTGTGCTGTTGCAGTTGGGGAGTGAGATTGTGCGAGAAGCTGCGGGCGATTTCATCGCATCTGTCGTTGTAGAAGTCGCCGGAGTGGCCGCGGACGTGTTCCCACTTGATTTGTCTGGAATTCAGCTTGTCTAGCAGATGCCAGAGGTCTTGGTTGACAACATCTTTGCCCGTTGAGGTTTTCCAGCCTTTATTTTTCCAGCCTTGAATCCATTTGGTGATGCCGTTTTTAACGTATTCGCTGTCGGTGTAAACGGTGACGGGTTCGGTTTGACCGGAATTGGCAAAAAATTCCAGCGCAGCGACGGCAGCCTGCATTTCCATGCGGTTGTTAGTGGTTTGGGGGTCTGCACCTCCGAGTTCGTGACACTTGCCGTCGGCGAAACAAACTACTGCACCCCAGCCGCCGGGGCCTGGGTTGCCGGAACAAGCGCCGTCTGTGTACAAGCTTTTGATTTTGGGAGTTGTCATGAGCGAATTAATGTGTAATTTAGAGGTAAGTTGTTTGCAAGTGCGATAATTAAGGCAATTGAGATAGTTTTACTTCCTGCTATGAAAAATGCCAACTTAAAGATTAAAAAGGTTGCGCTATTTATTTGTCCCTTTTCTTTGTTAATTTTTAATACTTTCGCGCAAGCACAGCCCATAGTGCCTGCTGCTGACGGTACGGGTACTGTTGTCACCCCGATCGGCAACCGTTATGATATCAACGGCGGCAGTTTGTCGGGAGACGGCGCGAATCTTTTTCACAGTTTTGGGCAGTTCGGCTTGAATCAAGGTCAAATTGCTAATTTTCTGACTAATCCGGCTATTCAGAATATATTAGCTCGAATTGCTGGCGGGGACGCTTCGCTAATTAACGGTTTAATTACTGTCACGGGCGGCAATTCTAATCTTTTTCTAATTAATCCTGCGGGGATTGTGTTTGGCCCGAACGCGAGTTTGAATGTGCCGGCGGCTTTCACTGCAACTACTGCTACTGGTGTCGGTTTTGGTTCAAATTGGTTTAATGCTGCAGGTACAAATAATTTTAGCGCGTTGGTTGGTACGCCAAATGCTTTTTATTTTAGTCCGGGTGTACCGGGAAGTATTGTTAATGCTGGCAATTTAGCGGTGACTCCGGGGCAAAATTTGGCTTTGCTTGGCGGTACGGTTGTTAGTACCGGGCAGTTGTCGGCTGCGGGCGGGCAAATTACTGTTGCTGCTGTTGGGGGAGATAATGTTCTCCGCATTAGTCAACCGGGACATTTGTTGAGTTTGGAAATAGCAACGGGCAGAAATTTTGGTAATTCTCCACAGACTTTGAATCCTGTTTCTTTGCCGCAGTTGCTGACAGGTACTGGGCAAAATCAGGCGACGGGTGTTGTGGTTGCTGATGACGGTTCTGTGCGGCTTGTGGGTTCTGGTTTGCAGGTGAATTCTGGGGATGTGGCGATTGCTGCTAATGTGTCTGGGCTGCCGCAGTTGAGTGCGGGAAGTGCGAATTTATGGGCTGCGGAAAATCTCACGTTAGCGGGCACTAGGCTGCAAACTACGGGGGATTTGAGTTTGCTGGGTGGGGATGCGGTGCGGGTCAGGGACAGCGCCCAGAATCCTTTTTTGGCGCAGGCTGGGGGGAATTTATACATTCAAGGATCTCGCACGATCGACATTCTCACTCAAAATGCGATCGGCGGCTTATCTCTTCCCCCGCAATTCCAAAGCGGCGGCAATTTGAGTTTGGTTAGCAACGGCGTTATTTCGGGGGATGCCCACTTTGTTTCTGGTGGCAATTTTTCGATTCGCAATTTGTCGGGAATGCCGGGAAACTTTGTCAGTTTATTTGACCCGATTATCAGTTCCGAAGGAGATGTTTTCTTTGGAGATTATACCGGAGTTTCGCTGAAAGTCGAGGCGAAGGGGAGCATTGTTGGCGAGGAGATTACAATTACCGGCCCCGATATTGCATTGGGTAGGGAAAATCTGAGTGGCGATCCAGATATTGCTATTTTAACCAGCAGTCCGGCTTTAATTCTGCGGGCGGGAGTGGCAAATCTGGCAAATTCTCCTAATGTTCCTAATTCTCCTACGGATACTCCGGGTGATAATGACCCACCTACTCCTTTAGATAAGGATGACGATGCAATATTTACTCCTGCGTCTATTTTATCGAATAATTTGATTTCTGTTGAAAATATTTCGGCTGGCGGGCAGGTGATTTTGTCAGCGCCGGGAACTATCGCAACTAGAGATATTAATGGCGGTCAAATTAATCTCGAAAGCAGGGAAGCAGGAGTGGTAGTTGGGGGCAGATTAACGTCTAGTTCGATAATTAATATTCAAGCTAATGACAATATTATATTGACAAGTGACATTTCTCGTGCTGATATCAACGGCAGTATTAGTCTGAATACTGTTCGAGGCAATATAGTAACAGGGTCGATCGATACTGGGACTTCGGGGGCGATCGCACTCAGAGCTTTTGGCAATGTGAATTTTGGGACTTTGCAGGGCTCTAATGTTGATATTGTCAGTAACTCCGGGGCATTGGGGGTTTTGAGCGATCCGAATATTATAGTCCCTAATACTACACCAGTCAATATTACAGCAACTGAGAATATCAATTTGACAGCTTCTAGGGACTTAACGGTAGGCGATCTCACCGCTGCCACTGTCAATGCTAGCAGCCGCAATGAGAATGTTAACACGGGGGCGATCGCTACTTCTGGTGATGTCAGAATTCTAGCGGGACAGGAAATAAACACAGAGGCAATAACTGTTAATCCTGTTGCCACAAATCCACTTAATCCCATTATCCCTACAGTCAATCTGGACGCCCTAACTAATATTAGCGTTGATTCCATCAATGCTCCGGCGGCTACGATTGCTTTGAGAGCAACCAGCAACTTAAATGCAGGGAGTTTGCTGGGGGGTTCAGTCGATCTCAATAGCGATCGGGGAAATATTGCGATCGGTAATACTACATCTATTGGGAATATTAATATAATAGGTTCGGGAAATGTAAATTCAGGGGATTTGCTGGGAAAAAAAATTAATGTAAATAGCAGTTCGGGAATTATTGATATTGGCCGCGCTACTGCCACAGCAAATACTGTCACTTTAACAGCGCCGCTGGATGTAAATTCACGAGATTTGCGGGGAGTTGGAGTTAATGTAAATAGCACTTCGGGAAGGATTAATATTGGCAATACCGAGGCCACAACAGGAAATGTCAGTTTGACAACTTCTGGCAATGTAAATTCAGGAGATTTGCGGGGAGTTGGAGTGAATGTAACTAGCAATACGGGAAGTATTGATATTGGCAATACCGACGCCACAACAGGAAATGTCAATTTAAGAGCGCCCCTCGATGTGACTTCACGGGATTTGCGGGGAGTTGCAGTTGATGTCACTAGCAGCAGGGGAAGTGTTAGCACTGGCAATATAGATGCTTCGGGAATTGTGAGGATTTTAGCCGGAAACGAAATCAGCATTGGGCGAATAAATGTTAATCCGATTGGGTTCGATCGCACTTCTAGAGTAAATCTCAACGCTCAAAATGATATCAGTGTTGTATCGATCGATGCTGCGGGCGGTAATGTTGAGATCGCAACTCCGGGTTTAGTTCGAGTGACGGGTACTTTTGACCAAAACGGCACTCCTGTTAGCATCTCGACTCTTGGCGACACTCAACCCGGTACAGTTACGATCCGCCACGGCGGCGGCGATGTCAATCCGCCGATACCTTTTGCGGTGGGAGATGCGACGACTAACGGTACTGCTGGGGCGATCGCCAGCAATGCTGTGGGTACGATTACTCAGGGACAATCTTTTATCAATTCTTACACTCAAGGCAATAGTGCGATCGTCACTACCAATCAACCAACAAATCCCCCCGATACAAATCCACCCGATACAAATCCCCCCGATACAAATCCACCCGATACAAATCCACCCGATACAAATCCACCCGATACAAATCCACCCGATACAAATCCACC